>NZ_JBFAXK010000009.1:0-254937 GCF_040680715.1 Nocardia sp. NPDC051981
ACAGCCACCAATCCCTGTGCTCCGCAAGCGATCCGGCGCACACCACGACTGTTCAACTTCATTCTTCGAACTCCTGCTCGCGACCTGGCAACTCCTGGTCGTGAGGAACGGTAATCCCGCCCGGTTGTGAATCGAAGACGTTTCCAAAACCTGGTGTGCCCCGAATCCCTTGGGCAACGGGATTCTGATCATCGGGGATATTCGTCGCGAGCACGCTATTCAGGCGGGCTCATGGAGTTGCAACGCTTCCGGTTTCACGTGGATACCCTCAGCGAGGTCCGCCCGGGCAGATTCCGTTGGCATTGCAGGAGTCCGTCGCGCGGGGCAAGAGCTGCCCGAGCAGGGAGGCGAGTGATGACGAACCGCTCGAACTCCCCGCGTTGGCGGTGGGTGTGCTATCCGCGACGACGTTGACCCCGGGCGCCGATGCGGGGGTGCCGGCGTAGGCGGGGCTCGAGGCTGTGGCGAGGGCCGCCGTGAGCGCGAAGAGAGCGAGTCCGGTTCGGGCGGTGCGACTATGCAAGATCATGCAGCGAAGACTAAGTGAACCAAACGTGTTTCGAATCAACTCCGGCGACCCCAATATCCGGGGCAACCCGTGACTGGGCCGGGTCCGTTCCGATGAGCGCCCGGCGAGCGGAACAACAGGGAGTTGACCTGCGGGTAGCGGTCTACCTCGCACATAGCTGCCGAGGCGACGAAACCACCGGACACACTATTCTTCCGCGTACCGTGCTGACCGAACCGGCCGGCACGACCCTCTCTGAATGCATGCGTGGCTGTCGTTTTGGGGGCCCCAGCACCACATTCCAACGGGCGCCGAAAAGTGCGACTCGCAGCGGTAGATGCGGTGTTGTCGCACCCTCAGGTGGCGCGCCGGCCGCCGGAACCTGGTGTGGTGCAGAACGTCCGCTACTGCCGAATGCCGGATGGAGTGTTGTACCCGAGGATGGCCTCATGGGGGCTTTGCGGATGCGTGGTCAGGCAGGTTAGTCGGCGGCGAGGAACCTATCGTCTCCGTCGAGGCATGGATTGACGAAGCGGTCAGCTCAGGTCGAGGACAGCTTTGCCGTGAAGTCGGCGCGACAGCAACGCCTCGGTCGCTTGCCCCACCTGGTTCCAGTTTCCCCGCCACGCGATACCCGCGTCCAGGCTTCCGGCCGCGACCTGGCCGGCGAGCCAGCTCATATCCGGGCCCAGGTTCGTGCATGCAAACAGGAAGAATGTGGTGATCGAACGGTCGTGGCGGCCTTGATCGCCGAAGAATGCCCCGAACTCGAATGTCTCGCCCTGTCCTGCCGAGTGGCCGACTGCGACCACCGTGCCACCCTCGGCTAGCCGCTGGTAAGCGTCCACCAGCTGGCTTCCTCCGACGAGATCCACCACTCCGTCAACCAGATTCGGCAACTCGGCCGGGCTGGACACGACCTCGGCCGCCCCCGATGCCCGGAGGGCCTCACCGTGTCGGACGGGGTCTCCGGTGGTGGCGAGGACGTGCGCGCCGCCGAGTTTCGCGAGCTGGACAGCGAAACGACCGACTCCGCCGCTCGCGCCCGTGATCAACACCCGCCGGCCCAGGATCGGGCCGAGCCGATGCAGCGCCCGCAGCGCGGTGGCACCCGCGATCGGAACGGTGCTCACTGCGCCCAGGTCCGCACCATCCGGGACGACGCCAAGCAAGTCGGTGTCCACCGCACGCAATTGCGCCCACGCCCCGGCCGTCCCGAGCGTGACCACGGAGGTGCCGACCGCCGGACCTGAACCATCGGCGGCAGCGCGTTCGACGATCCCGGCCGCGTCCCAGCCCAGTACCTGTCCGTCGGGGGCATTGGCCAGTGCGAACCGGACCTCACCGTAGTTGAGCGAGGTCGCGGTGACCCGTATGAGTGCCTGATTCGGGGCCGGTTGCGGGTCGGGCACCTCCCCGACCCGCAAACCCGACTGCACAGAATGATCGACAACCAGTGCGCGCATACGTGGACGCCTTTCGAGACAGCACAAACATGTGGTCGTTCACCGCCAAGGCCGACGGCGACGACAATGTGCCACTCAGTGGCAAATGCTGTCAAGTAGCGATAGCTTCCTGGCGGCAGTATTCCGATACCCTGGCGGCCATGTCTGACGCTGTGATCGATCAGTTGCCGCTGCGCGAACGCAAGAAGCTGCGCACCCGGCAGGCACTGATCGACACCGCACTGGAGATGTTCGGTGATAGGGGTTTCGACCACGTCACCCTTGATGCCCTCTGCGATGCCGTCGAGGTGTCCAAACGCACCTTCTTCCGCAATTTCACCAGCAAGGAAGACGTCGCCATGGCACCCCTGCAGGACCTGTGGACAGCCTTCCTGACCGAACTGGCTGCTTGTGACACCGATTCCGGGACACTGCTGCAGACCCTGCAGCACACGCTGCTGACCGCCCTCGATCACACAGCCGTGGACGGCTGGGCAGAGCGTGCGGTGCGCAGCCATCGTCTCGCCCGCGCCACTTCCGCCATGGCGGCGCACAACCTGCAGTTCTGCGACCGCACCGTTGGTGAAGCCCTGGCGATCCTCGACCTACGCTTCGAGCTCGACCTGCCCGCCGATCAGCGTCCCCGCCTTGCTCTCGATATCCTCATCGCCGCCTTCCACAGCGCTCTCGACGCCTGGAGCAACCACCCTCGGCCAGACATCTCAACCTTGGCAATCCAACTGCGTAACACGTTCTCCTGCGTGCCCCAAGCGCTGATCATGACGGCGACGCCACGGCATGCCGACTGAGCACCACAAGACGGCTCAGCCGAAGAAATCGAGCAGGAAGGGCGCGAGTAGTTCGGGCTGGTTCAGGATTTCGTGATCAGCACCGGGTAGCACTACCCGGCGTGCGCCGGGGAGGGCGGCGGCCAAGGCCTGGTTCGCGGTCTGGATCCGAGGCCACGTCTGATCGCCGTTGACGACCAGCGGCGGGACAGTGATCGCGGCGTAGCGGTCGGATTGCAGACGCATCTGAGGACCTTCACCGGCGCGGCCTGACACACCCGGCGAGAAGCAACGCACGATAATGCCGCTACCCGCGCGGTTCGAGCCGGCCGGCCGGGGATGTGGGAGATCAACTGGGACTGCCGATCCGGGGCCCGCAGTGCGCGCTATTGCCGAGTTTCGGGCCACCGGTGCAATCCCGCACAATCCGCTGTAGAACAGCGATTTTCCGCCAATTCCTCAGCTGTAGGGCACGTTCGGAACGGTGGGTTGGCCGTTCATGCCCGCATGGCAGCGCGCTCTGCTGGTGCATCCTGCGCTGACCGAGCCCGCCGGTGCGCTGCAGCCGAAAATCAACGGGCACTGGGTCTTCGACGTCGACGGAACTCCGGTTACTGCCGAATGCAGCATTTCTTCGATCGCCGGACCTCCTTCTACCGCGTCTGTCGAGTGGATTGGTCGAGGCAGGATGTGAGAGCGGCCTCGACACTCATTGCAACCGTAGTTCAGAGCGGCGTGATCACCTGTCGGATCGGCAAGCCTTGGCGCCGCGCGAGAATGATCCCCCCGAGCTTGCTCTCGGCTGAGGTGAGAGTTCTGGATGCCTCGACGACGAAACCGGCATCCTCTAGCCACGCACGCATTTGGCTGTGCTGGCGACGATGGACACAGAGGTTCATTTGGTGCCCGCCGTAGCCATGGGTCATCAACTGCGACTCGGCTCCGACGTGGAAGCCCAAGGCGAAGCCGAGATCGACTGCGCCACAGTTGATCCTGTCCAACTCGGGCTGTTGGTATCCGGGGGTCGTCCCTGACTGCCGAGTACCTGTGCACCACAGGTGACGGTTGCGTCCGCGTAGAGCCGATCTCCAATCGTTCGTACCCTGGCAGGCACAGACGCTAGCGAGGGTGTCCGTGCACTATGCAGAATCATCGTATTCCGCACCATTGCTCGCAGCTCCTGACCGAACCGGCCGGCGCGGGGTGGTCGGCGGGCGGAATCTGTTGCGCCGCAGAGTATCCGCTACTGACGCGAACTCGCCATGAGGCCGCGTAGTGCCTTGTTCGAACCGGCCACGCAGCATCGGAAGAGAACGGACTGAGGCCATCTCGGGCTGCTGACTCCACAGAACTTCCTGCGGTGCCGAGCTGCGCCCGAATTGGACCTCAGGCCCGACCGTCAGAGGCTGGTCGACACCGTCGCGAACTCGCCGGCGCGCGCCAGGGCGATGTCCTCGTCGACCTCGTGCCGGGTCAGGCGCCGGCCGCTGGGGCCGAGGCCGAATCCGGCCAGTAGTGCCGCCACCGCGAAGAAGGCCGCGCCGGTGAAGAAGGCGATGCGGTAGGCGCCTTCGGCGGGCAGGGCCACCACCGCACCGTTGGGCAGGGCGTGGCGCAGGGTGTCGCTGGTGAGGATCGTGACGACCAGCGCGCTGCCGATGGCGCCGCCGACGGTGCGCATGATCGAGTTGATCGAGTTGGCGATTCCGGTCTCGTGCGGTGCGACATTGGCGACCAGCAAGGCGGGCATGGCGGCGTAGGCGATCGCGATCGCGGCATTCGCGACGACCAGTGCGACAACGACTTCCGCGCTTGTCGCGTGGAGCAACGCCAGGGCGGTGAGAGCACACAGGCCGATGACGCTGGCGAGCAGCAGAACAAAGCGCGGGCCGATCCGCCCGACCAGACGCCCGGCGAGCGGACCCATCACCACCGACACCACGGCGCCCGGCAGCATGAAGGCCACACTCGTGCGCAGCACCGAGGCGTCGAAACCGAAACCCGCCAGCGCCCGCGGCGTCGCCACGAAATAGGTCGCCCCCAGGAACACGCTGAACATCGCGAAACCGACGCAGAAACTGGCCAGGTTGGTCACCGCGACCGGCCGATGCGCCAGCAGCGAGGTCGCCACCAGCGGCTCACGCAGCTTGGACTGCAGCAGCAGGAACCCGGCCAGCACGATCGCCGCGGCCACGAACAGCCCGATCACTCTCGCGCTGCCCCAACCCCATTCGTGTCCCTGCGAGATCGGCAGCAACAGGCAGACCAGACCGGTGCCGAGGACCGCGGCACCCACATAATCGACGCGGCCGCCCTGCCCCGCGCGGCGCGGCAATGTCACGAACGCCAGCACCAGCACCACTGCCGTCAGCACGACGCACAGCCAGAAGATGCGGCGGTAGTCCGCACCGCCCTGTGTCAGCAGACCCGTCGCCACCAGCGCAACACCGCTGCCCACGCCCAGGGTCGACGCGGTGATGGCCAACGCCCCGGTCAGGCGCTCGGCAGGAAGTTCGTGGCGCAGCACGCTGATCGCCAGCGGGAACAGGCCGAAACTGGCTCCCTGCAGGGCCCGTCCGACGATGAGCAGATCGATGCTGTGCGCCGACGCGGCGAGCAGGCTGCCGGCCAGCGTGACCACGAGCGTCGACAGCACGACCGGTTTGTGCCCGTAGACATCACCCAGTCGCCCGAGCAGCGGCGTCAGCGCCGAGGCGGCCAGCATCGTCGCCGTCGTCACCCATCCGACGGTCGTCGCCGAGACGCCGAGCTGCAGACCGATCTGCGGCAGCGCGGGCACAGGCAGCGTTTGAGCCATGGCCAGCAGAAACACGGTGCTGGCCATGGTCAGCACGATCGCGGTCGGCGATGAGGCACGCCGGAGCTCGAGCGTTGAGGTCATTGCTGGCACGCTACGCTGGAATCGACATAGTGTCGATTATGATAGACGCCACGTCGATTACCGGAATGTAAATCGCTTTAGGGTGGGGTCATGGTGCAGAAGGGCGGAGACGGAGTGAACCGGACCCAAGACACGACCGAAGGTCTCCGCCGCCGCGGCACCATGTCCAAAGGTGATCAGCGCGAGGCTCAGATCCTCCAGGCGACCCGCCACCTGCTGACGAAGAAGCCGATGGCCAACCTGACCGTCGACGACATCACCAACGCGACCGGCATCTCACGCACCAGCTTCTACTTCTATTTCCCCTCCAAGCAGGCGGTCTTCGCTCGCCTCATGGAGGACGTGAGCGACCGCTACGCGCAAACCCACGTCTGGCTGCCGTCCACCGGCCCGCAGCGCGAGCTCCTGCGCACCCAGCTCAGCGGAGCGGCCGAGATCTGGCACGACAACAGCGCGATCCTCGTCTGCTCGCTCGAGGGCTACGACAGCAGCTACCCCCCGCTGACCGAGTTCATCGCCGGCATCCAGGCACGATTCACCACTGGGCTCGCGGCCAAGATCGACCGCGACCGTGCGGCCGGGCTCGCTCCCGAGGGGATCGACTCGGCAACGCTCGCGGGCCTGGTCGCGCTCATGCGCGACGGGCGGCTCTCCCAGTTGTCCGCAGCGCCCCAGGATGACATGCCCGGCAGCATCGACGACCTCGCCGAGGCGATTCTGCGCCTGATCTACGGCCGACTCGATTGACATCGCCATGCGGTGCCCGGGCGTGACCAGGATCGGCGGCTGATTCGCGAATCTGTCGCGCTGAAGATTGGGGCCGGAACCGCTGAGCGAGAAGGCCGTTGGACAGTGCCGAGCCGGATCGACGCCGGATGTGAATGGGCCGTCGGCCGGACTCCGCCCATTGCTCGCAGCTCATCGGCATCCCCCTGACGCTTCGTTCGACTCATCCCGGAGGAACTCGGACCGGGTTTGTCGCTGGATGGAACCGGACCGGGTCGGCGGTTTTCCGGAGGGCCGCGCAACCCCTTCGGTGCTGCGCGGCCGGGGACTCGGGCGCTCAGTTGTAGGACTTGGCGACGCCGTCGAGAAGGTGTTCGAGGGTGTCGTAGTCGGGTGGACTGACCTGGTTAACCAGGTTCACGTCGACCGGGACCTGGTGGGCGGCCGTGGTATTCGTGAACAGGGTCACGTCGGTGGGTCGGAAGCCGTGTTCGGCGGCCAGGCGCTGCAGGTCGGGGTCGGTGGTGAGGAGCTTGCCGATCCGGTCGCCCTTGTCGTCGAGGGGGACCACGGTGTGCTGGGACATGACCGTCGGCCTGGGGTACATCAGGACCATGTCGGGCTTGAGCTGGTTGTGCACGGCCGCGTCGACGTACTGGGCCTCGTAGATCCAGGCCATGGGGACCGTGCCCATGCCGTTCGACAGGTAGTCCTTGAAGGGGCCGTCGCTGCTGGACTCGGTGAAGCCCTGCCGGGTGAACAGGCGCGAAACGCGGGACACCGCAAAGTCTTCCGCCTTGGCACCGCGCACAATGGTGTTGTCGTTGGCGACGTAGGCGGTCACCGCCAGGTACATGGCCGCCGAGTTGGAGGTGCGCGGATCGGTCGTGGAGACCAGCACGTTCTTGGGCACCGAATAGGTCGAATTGCCCTCCAGCTGGTTCCACTGGACGCCCTTCTCGGCCAGCACCAGATACTTCTCGACGTCGAAAGTCGTTGTCGCGCCCGGCTGCACGATCCCGGCCTGGGTCAGCAGGTCGGCGATCGGCTTGAAGGTGGCGATGACCATGGGGGAGGAGAACGGCACGTACTTGCCCGTCACTCCGCTCTTGCGCTGAACCAGCTCCGCGGCGGCCGAGCTGGACGGGAAGGCGAAGTCGTACTTGCCCAGATCCACCGAGGTGGCGATCTGCCGGGACCCCGCGGGCTCCACGTCCACCTTGAACCCGCGCTTGGCCAAGGCGTCGGCCACCTTCGGATCGTCGAAGAACGCCGACTTCTCCGAGCCGGCCACGCCGTGCACGGTGGTCAGGGCCGGCGCGGCGGTGGTTCCCGACGTCGAATTTGGTTGCCGCACAGCCATGATCACCGCGAACGCCAGCACCACCACGACACCCGCCGCGACCACGCTCAGTGCCCGCTTGTTCTCGACCAGCCGAGCCGAAACGAATCGCCCTGCGACAGCGGCGAATACGCTCGTGGTCTCCGCCGGATGCCCATCCGGCGAACCCTCCTCGCCGACTGCCGCCTTGGTCAGATCCACCTCCGTGGCGGCATTCATGGACCGCTTCGGATCCAATTCCCGCCGCGCAATCCGCTCGACGAGAATCGGTACGAACTCGCGCACCGAATGCCCCTCGAACCGCTTGCGCACCGCCCCCACCACGGCCTCGACCCGCTCTGCCGGATGCGCCTCGCCATAGTCCTCGACCAGGCGATTCGTCACCTCCCGCAGTGCCTTCTCTTCCCGCGCAGCATCGACCGCCACAGCATCTCCTCGACCTCACACCGAATTCCGTTGCACGGCAAGAAAAATGCGAAGGAGCCGCGCCGACCGGACCCTATGCCGCCAGAGTGCCCACATGTGATCGCCAATGCAAACGTCAAGTGCGCCTTCGGCGAATTCCTGGTGACCGCTCGGTCAGAACTCGAGCTCAGCCCAAGGGATGTGGATGGGGAAAGGATGCTCGGAGAGGATCTCGGTCGACGTGTCCGGTTCCCACTCGCCCGCCAGGAAGTAGTTTGCGGGATGGAGCGGGGCCACTCCGGGCGGGAGTTGGCCGTGACTCAACTCGAGAACGTAGGCGCGAACGCTTTCGATGCCGCCCAGGTCCTGCACCAGGGAGACTTCCCAGTACCAGGGGATACCCGCACCTGCGTAGCGGGCCTTCTTCGCCTCGATAACGCGCGGGGTGTTCGAAGGTGACAGTACTTCGCCGGCGATCAGCACGTTTGCTGCGCGGATATCTTGATTGCGCTGCGCGAGATAGTGGTAGACGAGAAAGTCGGGTGTGCTGATGGTCAGCTGGGCCACGCCGCATCCATACGACCCGACCTTCCCACAGCTCGATTTCTCCGGCGATCTCATCCGGTAACCGCTCGAGGTCCTCCCAGGTCATGAAATCCGGGAGGTTCGGACGATCGACATCCGGGGTCGGCATACCCGCAATGCTTCCGAGACCAACCGTAGGATCGGTCCGCCGCTCGCCACTTCTCATTGATCCCCCTGACGGTCTTGTCCCGAGGAGGATTCGATGCGGTTACCGCGGCGGATTGCCGTGGATGGTGGTTCAGGCCTGACCGGGAAACGCGACCGTTGTGGGATTCGTGCCCAGGATCGACTGCCAAGTGGCAAGGCGGACAGCGCATTCGGTGAGAGCCTCGATGCCGGTGCGGCGGACATCCGGGTTGTCGGCTCGTTCGACTACCGCGCGCCAGGCCGCTGCAGTGTCGGATTCGACGGTGACGGCGAGCTTGGCGGCAGGGATCGGATCGTTCACGGGGAACGGGGCCGTGTAGGCGGCCGCGGGCTCGGGAACCGTTGCGCCACCGGACTTCAGCGTGTCGATGGTGGCGTCGCGGCGGGCGCGGTGGGCTGCTGTGAACTCGGCGACGAGTTTGTCGCGGTCGTGATTGGCGTAGGCCGCGATCACGCCGTAGGCGTAGACAGCGGCGTACTCGGCGCTCAACGCATCGATGAGTGCCTGCTGGTCGGTTGTGGTCATGCCAGGAGAACCCCCGCGTGGGTAGCGCACGATGCGCTGATCGAAGAGAGGAGACCGGCGCGGTAGCCGGAGAGCTGGGCCGACAGGTCGGCCGCCGAGCGCTGGGACTGCTGGAGCTGGGTGCGCAGGACGGCGACGCCCGGGGGCGGCACGGGCGCGGTCGGGGTGACCGGCGGGGTGCGGCGGCTGGGGGTGCTGCCGTCGCCGTAAACACCTATGGCGCGGTCGATTTCGGTGCGCAGGGCAACGGCGTGCGCGGTGCGCTGGGTGGCGATGGTCTGCAGCGCGCCGGCCTTGTCGGGAGAGGTCGCGATGGCGGCGGTCGCGGCGGCCGCGTCGGTACGGGCCGAGGTCTCCTGCGCGATCAGCGGATCCGGAGCCGCAGGGGTGTCGTTCCTGGTGCAGGCGGCCAGCGCGCTCACCGCCGCCACCGCCAGCGCGCCGCCACCGGCCAGTCGCATCGCGCTGCGGCGGTTCAGGGCGGGGAGGGGAGGTTCGGGGGTGGGGGAGGACCCGGTTCGGTCCGGCGGGACCGTGAGACCGACGACATCGGCCGGAAGGCCGCTCTGACTGCTGGGCACGGCATACATGGTGCCAGCCGTCGCGGACAGCTTGCTGCGTGAGGGCCGTCGGATAGGCTGTGATCTGGAACGACGGGGAACCGTCATGGGCGCGTCGTGCTGGACACGCCGTCAGCACCACAGCGCCGACCATGCCGAAATCGAGCGAGTTGGCTGGTCCTTTACACTCTTTCCGCGCGTTACGCTAGACCTTCGGCACGGCATTTCGCCGAATCCTCCCTCCCGAGGGCGGAGACGGGTCTGCCGACCGTGCCCGACCAGTATCGATATCGACAACTCAACCCGTGACAACTGAACCAGGAGCCGCCCCACATGCCGATGCCGACCGAGGAAAGGGTGAGCCAGCTAGTTGCTGAGCTCGTCGAACGCCGAGGACTCGACCTCGAAGGCGTCGCGATTTCGGCTGCCGGTACAGCGCAGGCCAAGCTCAAGGTCACCGTCGACAGCGACGAATCCCCCGACCTGGACGTGGTCGCGGAACTCAGCTCGGAGATCTCGCAGACCCTCGACGACGCCGGTGACTTCGGCGAGACCGCCTACCTGCTCGAGATCACCACCCCCGGCATCGACCGGCCCCTCACCTCCCTGCGCCACTGGCGGCGCGCCCAGGGTCGCAAGGTGAAGATCGTGCTGCGCCCCGGCGCCGAATCACCGGAGGAGAAGGGCAAGACCACGTTCGAGGCCCGCGTCGGCGTCGTCACCGAGACCGACGTCGCCCTGGTCCTCGGCGGCAAGCGGAAGCCACACCGGGTGACGGTGCCGCTCGCCGATATCCAATCCGCCGTCGTGCAGGTGGAATTCAGTCCACCCGGCGTGGCCGAACTGGAACTCGCAGGGGGAGTAGCGCCGGGCCGTCCCCAGCCCGGTGCGCAGGAGGGATCCGAAAACGAAGCAGCAGAGTCCGATTCACAGACCGAAGGGATCGTGGAATGAACATCGAAATCGAAGCCCTGCGCGCGATTGTCGCCGACAAGGGGATCTCGATGGAGACGGTGATCTCCGCGATCGAGTCCGCCTTGCTCACCGCCTACCGGCACACCGAGGGCCACCAGCCCAACGCCCGCATCGACATCAACCAGAAGACCGGTGTCGTGCGCGTGATGGCCCGCGAGCTCGACACCGACGGCAACGTCATCTCCGAATGGGACGACACCCCCGAAGGTTTCGGCCGCATCGCCGCCACCACCGCCCGCCAGGTCGTGCTGCAGCGGCTGCGCGACGCCGAGAACGAGAAGTCCTTCGGCGAGTTCTCCACCCACGAGGGTGACATCGTCGGCGGCGTGGTGCAGCGCGACGCCCGCATGAACGCCCGCGGCACCGTCGTGGTTCGCATCGGCTCGGAAGCCCATGGCGCGGAAGGCGTCATCCCGCCCGCCGAGCAGGTGCCGGGCGAGACCTACGAGCACGGCGACCGCATCAAGTGTTACGTGGTCGGCGTCTCTCGCGGCCCGCGCGGTCCGCAGATCACCCTCTCGCGCACCCACCCCAACCTGGTGCGCCGCCTGTTCGCGCTGGAGGTCCCCGAGATCGCCGACGGCTCGGTGGAGATCGTGGCCGTGGCCCGCGAGGCCGGGCACCGCTCCAAGATCGCCGTGCGTTCGACGGTCCCCGGCGTCAATGCCAAGGGCGCCTGCATCGGCCCGATGGGCCAGCGCGTGCGCAATGTGATGAGCGAGCTGGCCGGCGAGAAGATCGACATCATCGACTACGCCGAGGACCCGGCCACCTTCGTCGGGAATGCGCTGTCGCCGTCGAAAGTTGTATCCGTCACCATCGTGGACCCCGAGGCCCGCGCCGCGCGGGTGGTGGTTCCGGACTTCCAGCTCTCCCTCGCCATCGGCAAGGAGGGGCAGAACGCCCGCCTGGCGGCCCGGCTCACCGGCTGGCGCATCGACATTCGTTCCGATGCGGCGCCCGAGGTCCAGGGTGGTGTGCGTCCCGCGGCGGCGGCCGGCGGTGGCGAGGCCCACCGGGGTTGATCTTGCCGGATCCATCCGGCCCCGTCGGTCCCGAGATTTGTGAAACAGACCCCTGGGATGACAGGTTGGTAACTTCCAAGGGGTACGGATGCGGAGATCGGGACGTGACAGCGGTAGAGTGGACGCAGGCTCAGCGCGAGTCTTCGGCTTCTCTGCGCGCCGAGCGGGTGTCAGCAAGATCGGCACCCGTCCGGACCTGCATCGGATGTCGCAGACGCGAGCTGGCCGCCGATCTGATGCGGGTCGTGGCGCAAGGGTCTGCCTCCGGGCAGGACGTTGCGGTCATTCCGGATCCGCGGCACAGACTTCCCGGAAGGGGTGCCTGGTTGCACCCCTCTTCGGCTTGTCTGAGCCAAGCAGTTCGGCGCCGAGCATTCGGCAGAGCACTACGAGTGTCCGGACATCTGGATATCTCAGCCCTGGAGCATTACGTAGAGAACAGGCACGAGCACTCATGAGCAAACCGTGAAGTCCCAGAAATGATCGGCCTTCGAAATTAGTCGAGGTCGTGCGCGCGTCCCGTCGTGAAACGGGCTGCTGCGCTCGACCTCTGAGTGAGGAGAGCAGTGGCAGGCAAGGCCCGCGTGCACGAGTTGGCTAAAGAACTCGGTGTCACGAGCAAAGAACTACTCGCGCGGCTCAAGGAGCAGGGCGAGTTCGTGAAGTCGGCGAGCTCGACGGTGGAAGCACCCGTCGCGCGCCGGCTGCGGGAGTCGCTCGCACCCAAGAGCACCCCGTCCAATGGGACCGCCAAATCGGCGACCCCCAAGCCCAGTGGTGACGGCGCCCCGCGTCCGGCCGCCAAGCCGGCCGCCCCCGGTGCCGGTCCCCGTCCGGGCCCCCGCCCGACGCCGCAGGCCCCGGCCCCCGCGGCGCAGGCTCCGGCCCCGCAGGTGGCTCCGGCTGCCCGCGCCGAGTCGGTCGAGGCTCCGGCTGCCCGTCCGGCAGCCCCGGGACCCAGGCCCGCTGGTCGCGAAAACGTTGCTCCCGCAGCGGCTTCCGCGTCGGCAACCCCGTCTGCTCCGGCCCCGCAGGCCCCGCGTCCGAACGCGCCGCGTCCGGGTGCCCCGGCCCCGCGTCCGGCTCAGCAGGGCAGCGCCCCGGCGGCTCAGCAGGGCGCCCCGCGTCCGGCCGGACCCAAGCCGGGTCCGAAGCCGCCGCGGGTCGGTAACAACCCGTTCTCCTCGGCTCCGGAGCGCCCGGCGCCGCGTCCGGCTCCCCGTCCGGGCCAGCAGCAGCAGGGCGGCCCGCGTCCGGGTCAGCACCAGGGCGGTCCCCGTCCGGGTCCGGCCCAGGGTGGTCCGCGTCCCGGTCCGCAGGGCGGTCCCCGTCCGGGTCCGGGCCAGAGCGGCCCGCGTCCGGGTCCCGGTCAGGGCGGTCCGCGCCCCGGCCCGGGTCAGGGTGGTCCGCGTCCGGCCGCGGCCGGTCAAGGCGGTCCCCGTCCGGGTGGCCCGCGTCCCAGCCCCGGCTCGATGCCGCCTCGGCCCAACCCGGGTGCCATGCCCGCGCGCGCTCAGCGCCCGGCCGGTCCGGGTGGCGCAGGCCGTCCGGCGCGTCCGGGTGGTCCGGGCGGCGCCGGTGGCGGTCGTCCCGGTGGCGGCGGCGGTGGCTACCGCGGCGGCGGCGCTCCCGGTGGCGGTCAGGGTGCCGGCGCCGGTGCCGGTACCGGTGGTGCTCCCGGTGGTTTCCGCGGTCGTCCCGGTGGTGGCGGCGGTGGCCGTCCCGGTTCCGGTGGTGGTCGCGGCGGTGCCGCGGGTGCCTTCGGACGTCCGGGTGGCGCTCCCCGCAAGGGTCGTAAGTCGAAGCGGGCGAAGCGCGCCGAGTACGAGAACCAGCAGGCGCCCATCGCCGGTGGCGTGCGGCTGCCGCGCGGCAACGGCGAGATCGTTCGCCTCGCCCGTGGCGCGTCGCTGTCCGACTTCGCCGAGAAGATCGGTGCCAACCCGGCCTCGCTGGTGCAGGCGTTGTTCAACCTCGGCGAGATGGTCACCGCTACCCAGTCGGTGAACGAGGAGACCCTCGAGCTGCTGGGTTCGGAGATGAACTACGTCGTGCACGTGGTCTCTCCGGAGGACGAGGACCGCGAGCTGCTCGCCAACTTCGACCTCACCTACGGCGAGGACGACGGCGACGAGGCGGACCTGCAGGTCCGTCCGCCGGTCGTGACCGTCATGGGTCACGTCGACCACGGTAAGACCCGACTGCTGGACACCATCCGTAAGGCCAACGTCCGTGAGGGCGAGGCCGGTGGCATCACCCAGCACATCGGCGCCTACCAGGTGCTGGCCGACGTCAATGGCGACGACCGTCTCATCACCTTCATCGACACCCCCGGTCATGAGGCGTTCACCGCCATGCGTGCCCGTGGTGCGAAGGCCACCGACATCGCGATCCTCGTGGTCGCGGCCGACGACGGCGTCATGCCGCAGACGGTGGAGGCCATCAACCACGCGCAGGCCGCGGACGTGCCGATCGTGGTGGCGGTCAACAAGATCGACAAGGAAGGCGCGAACCCGCAGAAGATTCGCCAGCAGCTGACCGAATACGGTCTGGTCGCCGAGGAATACGGTGGCGAGACCATGTTCGTGGACATCTCGGCGAAGCAGGGCACCAACATCGAGTCGCTGCTCGAGGCGGTCGTCCTGACCGCGGACGCGGCCCTCGACCTGCGGGCGAACCCGGACATGGACGCGCAGGGTGTGGCCATCGAGGCCCACCTCGACCGCGGCCGTGGCCCGGTGGCCACCGTCCTCGTCCAGCGCGGCACGCTCCGCGTCGGCGACTCGATCGTGGCGGGCGACGCCTACGGTCGCGTGCGCCGCATGGTCGACGAGCACGGCGACGACGTCGAGGCGGCGCTGCCGTCGCGGCCCGTCCAGGTCATCGGTTTCACCTCGGTGCCGGGCGCGGGTGACAACCTGCTCGTCGTCGAGGAAGACCGCATCGCGCGTCAGATCGCCGACCGCCGCAACGCTCGCAAGCGCAACGCCCTGGCCGCGCGCAGCCGCAAGCGGATCTCCCTGGAAGATCTGGATGCCGCTCTGAAGGAGACCTCGGAGCTGAACCTGATCCTCAAGGGCGACAACTCTGGTACCGTCGAGGCCCTCGAAGAGGCGCTGCTCGGTATCGATGTGGGCGACGAGGTGCGGCTGCGCGTCATCGACCGCGGTGTCGGTGGCGTCACCGAGACCAACGTCAACCTGGCGTCGGCGTCGAACGCGATCATCATCGGGTTCAACGTCCGGGCCGAGGGCAAGGCGACCGAACTGGCGAACCGCGAAGGCGTGGACATTCGCTACTACTCGGTCATCTACCAGGCGATCGACGAGATCGAGAAGGCCCTCAAGGGTCTGCTCAAGCCGATTTACGAGGAGCACGAGCTGGGTCGGGCGGAGATCCGCCAGATCTTCCGGTCCTCCAAGTTCGGCAATATCGCGGGTTGCTGGGTGCTCTCGGGCTCGGTCAAGCGCAACGCCAAGGCGCGCCTGATTCGCGACAACGTGGTGGTCGCCGAGACCACCATCCAGTCGCTGCGTCGCGAGAAGGACGACGTCACCGAGGTCCGCGAAGGCTACGAGTGCGGTATGACCGTGGGCTTCAACGACATCAAGGACGGCGACATCATCGAGGCCTACGAGCTGCGGGAGAAGCCGCGCGACTAGGAACCAGTACACGATCCCGCCGGGCCTTCGGGTCCGGCGGGGTTGTGCCCCTTCCCTTTCCGGGTAACCGTGCGCGCATTCCCCGGGGCGCGTTCATATGACTGAAAAGATGTTCTTCGGAGCGCTCGAGTTCGATATCTTGCTCGGTGATGTGCATTCACTGAAAGAGAAGCGCTCTGTCATCCGCCCCATCCTCGCCGACCTGAAGCGGTTCGAGGTGAGTGTCACCGAGGGCGGAGATCATGACCGGTATCGCCGGGCATTGCTCGGTGTGGCAATGGTCAGCTACGGCATGAATCATCTGACCGAGGTGCTGGACAAATGTGAACGGCACGTCGCCAATCGTCCGGAGTTACAGTTGCTGGCGGTACGCCGTCGCGTCTTCGGACCCGAAGACTGAAGAAGTGAGGAGGGCTCGGCATGGCTGATCAGGCTCGAGCACGCCGACTCGCGAAGCGCATCTCGTCCATCGTCGCCACGGCGATCGAATACGAGATCAAGGATCCGCGACTGCGGTTCGTCACCGTCACCGACGCCAAGGTGACCGGTGACCTGCGCGAGGCGACCATCTACTACACCGTCATGGGCGAAACCATCGACGCCGAACCCGATTTTGCGGAAGCCGCCGCCGGCCTGTCGAAGGCCGCCGGGATTCTGCGATCCAAGGTCGGCGCGGGCACCGGGGTGAAGTTCACCCCGACGCTGGCGTTCAAGCTCGATACCGTGCCCGACGCGGCCCGCGAGATGGAGGAGCTGCTGGCCAAGGCCCGCGCCTCCGACGCGCGCGTGGCGCAGGTGGCGGTCGGCGCGAACTACGCCGGTGAGGCGGACCCGTACAAGTCGGACGAGGACGAGGAAGACGACGAAGCCTGACCACGCCGTGACCCCCGTCGATGTCACCCCTGCCGTCGAGATTCTCGAGGCCGCGAAATCGGTGACGATTCTCTGCCACATCCAGCCCGATGCCGATACGGTCGGCAGCGGGCTGGCCCTGGCGCAGGTGCTGCGCCGGCGCGGGGTCCCGGTCGTCGTCTCCTTCGCCGAACCGGCCGAACTGCCGGTGTCCATGCGGTCGCTGCCCGGCACGGAGTTGCTGGTCCGCGCCGACCAGGTGCCGCGCGAGGTCGATGTCCTGGTGTCCGTGGACTGCGGCAGTGCCGGACGGCTCGGCTCGCTGCGTGACCGCTTGGACAGCGCCGCAACGACTTTGGTCATCGATCACCACCGGTCCAATACCCGCTTCGGTCGGGTCAATGTCGTGGACGAGGCCGCCGAATCCACCGCGGGCGTCATCGCACACATCCTGGAGGCGTGGGGCGAACCCATCGATCGCGATATCGCGCACTGCCTCTACGCCGGATTGGTCACCGACACCGGCTCTTTCAAATGGGTGCGCCCCGGCTCCCACACCCTGGCCGAACGCCTCCTGGCCACCGGCATCGACGGCGCGGCCATCACCCGCACCCTGATGGACACCCATCCTTTCGCCTGGCTCCCCATGCTGTCCCGGGTCCTGGCCTCCGCCCAGCTGATTCCGGATGCCGCTGCCGGCGCGGGCCTGGTCTACGCGGTCGTCCGCCGTGAGGACACCGAAGCGGTCCGCTCCGAAGAGGTCGAGAGCATCATCGACCTCATCCGCACCACCGCCGAGGCCCAGGTCGCCGCGGTTTTCAAGGAATCCCGCACCGACCCGGACCACTGGACGGTCTCCCTGCGCTCACACGATGCCGCCGATGGCTCACCCGGCCTGGACGTCGCCCGCGTCGCCACCGCCCTCGGCGGCGGTGGACACCGCTATGCCGCAGGCTATTCCACCATCGGCCAGGCCCCGGACCTGCTGGCGAACCTCATCCGCGAACTCGGCTGAACCCGGGTCCCGGTGTCCCTCAGTTCAATTCGTCACTGCGGCCCGTGGTCGACCCGCCGATGCCGCGCAGGGTGATGTAGGCGAACAACGCGCCCATGACGGCGACGCCCGCCCACATGGCCTGCTGGCATCCGTCGACGAAGGACTGCTGGGCGGCGCGGATCAGGCCCGGTGCGTGCGTGCCGGTGCTGCCCGCGACTTCGCCGATCGCCTTGCCGCGCTGCGCTTCGGGGAAGGTAGCGGTGATGACGGCGAGGGTGATGGGCATGATCATCGCGGCGCCGATGCCGGCGGCCGCACGGGCGATCAGCATCATCTCGGCCGAATGTGCCAGTCCCGCAGCCGCGCTCGCGGTGCCGAAGATACCCGGCCCGGCGATCAGCATGGGATTGCGGCCCAACCGGTCACCGGGTCACCGATGGCCCCGAGCGGCAGCAACAGTGCCGCCAGGACCAGGGTGTAGAGGTTGATGATCCACCCGGGTCAGTCCGGTAGGCCGAAAATGCGGACGCCCTTGGGGGCTTCGACTCGGTAGCCGAGGGTGATGACCGTCCGGTCCTGCGGGTCGAGGTTGCGTTTCCAGGTGAGGATGCCGAGGTCGTTGCGCTCGGTCGGGGACGGTTTCAGGACAGTGTCGCGGACGGTGACAGCGGCGTCGCGGGCTACCGGCAGGCGGTCGAGGACGGTCACGGTGGTGGGGCGGGCGCCGTGGTTGGTGACGGTTATCGTGTACTCCATTTCGACGCGGCGAGCCGAGCCGAGGGTCGCCCTGGAGGCATTGCGGCGCACCAGTTCTCGTTCGACACGGATGCGATCGTCCACACCGAGGGCGAGTTCGCGTTCCTCGCCGGGGGCCCAGAGGTCGAGATCGGTGGCGCCGACGTATTCGGTGTCGTTGAACAGGGACGCGCGGCCCTCGGGGAAGGTGTGCTCGGAGGTGTTGCGCGCGGTGGCGCGCAGGATCGCCTCGGGTGCGTGGATCGGCGCGGTCACGTGATCCAGATCGGCCTCGAGGTCGAGGGCGATGATCAGCGTGCGGTGTTCGGTGCCGTCGGCGGCGATGGCGACCGGGCGCTGCGGGGAGTAGGTCGCGGCGGTGGCCCCGTGCTCGACGGTCGTGACCGCTTCCCGGACCGGGGGCGGTGGCGGTGGCGGCAGCGCACCAGTGGGCGCGGGAGCGGCCGCGGCGAGCATGGGGTTCGCGCCGTCGGGGTCCCAGGACCGGGAAGCGTGCCGCCTGACCATGAGTTTCGGCTCGGGTGGCATGGTGCTGAGGTACCAGGGGTCCAGTTCGGGCACGTCGAGGGCGACCGCCGGGCGGGCGGTCGACAATTCGAGGCGGCATCCGGGCCAATCCTCGCCGGTCTGCTGACGCACCAGTCCGAACCAACGCAGGCTCAGGCCCCTGTCGCCGAGGCGCAGATCGTAGGTGCTGGTCCAGCGCGCGCCGGGCACCACATAGGACAGTTCCAGTTCGGCGGTGGCCGGTTGGGCGGCGTCGACGGTGATGACCGCGGCCCGGATGTCGGGGCGGTTCTTGCGGCCCAGGTCCGCCAGTCGCCGCTCGATCGCCCGCTTGTCCAGAATGTGTTCCTGTCGCAGGCGTTCTCGGTCGCGGCGTCCGGCATGCACGGCCCCGTATTGCGCCTCCAGACTGTCGCCGAAGGCGATAACCCGCTCGTCGGTCGTCTTGGCCAGGTGCCCGGCGGATTTGCGGACCAGGCGCTGCAGGAATTCGATGCGGGCGTCGGCGGCGCGGTCGGCGTCGGCGAGCTGGGCCAGCGCGGCATCCAGTTCGTTTCTGCGGGAGGTGAGCTCGGCGATCTGTTCGTCGTCCGGCTCGGGCTGCCGTTCGGTGATGATGTCCACCCCGAGGACCGTCACGTCGCCCCGGCCCGCTACGCGGATCGAGTCGCGCAGCAGTTCCAGCGGCAGCGGTGACACGCGGATGCGATGTTCGCCCGTGCCCAGCGTCGCCTTGCCCGACCGGGTGACTCGGGCCCGATCCGGATAGACCGTCACCGCCGCGATTGTTGTTTCGAGATCCACCATGCCGCTCAGCCTGCCCGAGGAGCCGTCTCGAGTCGACGGAATACGCGCGGCGATATGACCGTGCCGGGGGAGGGGAGCCGCGAATAGCTGTCTGCCGGTGCCGAATTCGCAGGTGCGATTGTCCGGGGTTGCGAGCGAGTTGCCCGGGGTGGCCGAGGAATTGGTGGCGAACCTGGTCCGATGGCCCAGCCGAAGGCGGTCGGTGAGAACGCCGCACTGGTGAGTCGGATGCGGACACGGACATATATTTGCTCGACTATGGGTCTCGATCGGTGGCCGGCGGCACGGGTCTCGCTGCCTGCGGGATCTGGAAAAGCGGTGGTGACAGGCGGATCAGCGGGTTCGAGGGTGGGGTGGCGGCGCGGTGCGGCTGGGCCGGGGTGGTGTGGGATGGTGGGCGGATGAGCAGTGCCGGCGTGGTGGATGGTGGAGGGGAGGACCCGGCATTCGTGGCCGCGTCGGCGGAGGACTTGGCGGCGGTGCGGGGCGCTGAGCCTGCGTCGGCCGGGCCGCGGCGGATTCTCGGGATCGCGGTGCCGACGCTGGGGGTGCTGGTCGCTGAGCCGATTTATCTGCTGTTCGATATGGCTGTGGTGGGGCGGCTGGGGGCCTTGGCGTTGGCCGGGCTGGCTGTCGGGGGATTGCTGCTGGCGCAGGTCGGTTCGCAGTTGACGTTCTTGAGTTATGGGACGACGGCTCGGGCTGCGCGGCGGCACGGCGCGGGGGACGAGCGGGCGGCTGTTGTCGAGGGGGTGCAGGCCAGTTGGATCGCGGTGGGGGTGGGGTTGGCGATCGTGCTGGTGGTGCAGATCTTCGCGGGGCCGATCACACGGGCCATCGCGGGCGGGGACGACATCGCGCGGGCGGCGGAGTCGTGGGTGCGGATCGCGTTGTTCGGGGTGCCGCTGATCCTGTTGTCGATGGCGGGAAACGGGTGGATGCGCGGTGTGCAGCAGACTCGGCGGCCGCTGAGGTATGTGGTTGCGGGGCTGGTGGTTTCGGGAGTGTTGTGCCCGACGCTGGTGCACGGGCTGCTGGGGGCGCCGCGAATGGAGCTGGCGGGGTCGGCGGTCGCGAATCTGGTGGGGCAGTCGATTTCCGGTGCGCTGTTCGTGAGTGCGCTGTGGCGGGCGAAGGTCCCGCTCACACCGCATCTCGAGATCATGAAGGCGCAGTTGGTGCTGGGGCGGGATCTGATCGTGCGGAGCCTGGCGTTCCAGGCGTCGTTCGTGTCGGCGGCGGCGGTGGCTTCGCGGTTCGGGGCGGCATCGGTGGCGGCGCATCAGCTGGTACTGCAGATCTGGAATTTCCTTGCGCTGACCCTGGATTCGCTGGCGATCGCGGCGCAGACCCTGGTGGGTGCGGCGCTCGGGGCCGGAAACGCGCGCGGCGCACAGGGTCTGGCGCGGCGGATCACTGGCTGGTCGACGGTCTTCTCGGTGCTGCTGGCGGCGGTGTTCGCGGCCGGATACTCGGTGATCCCGCGGTTGTTCACCGATGATCCGTCGGTGCTGGATCGCACCCACGTGGTGTGGTGGTTCTTCGTCGCCATGATCCCGGTGGCGGGCGTGGTGTTCGCGCTCGACGGCGTGCTGCTCGGCGCGGGCGATGCCGCGTTCCTGCGCAATGCCACGCTGGGGTCGGCGCTGCTGGGGTTCCTGCCGATGATCTGGCTGTCGCTGGCCTACGACTGGGGGATCGGCGGAATCTGGACCGGGCTGGTCGCTTTCATGCTGCTGCGCTTGGTCGCCGTCAGCTGGCGGGCACTGTCCGGGCGCTGGGCGCGGGTCGGGGCCGAGGTGCCGCGCCGCACCGCGTAGGAGAAATGCTTTCGGCGGCAGCGGGATCGGCGGCCGAGGCGGAGTGTGCCCCGGCCACCCCCGGAGCTAGTCGAGCGCGCCGTTCGTCTGGGCGGCGGCCTGCCGTGCGAGGTTCTCGGCGACCTCGGCCTGCCAATTCTCGTTGGCGTGCGTGGTGTCGACCTCGTATTCGAACCGGTCGGTCATCTCCGGCTTCACGTCGGCGACATCGACATAGAACTGCTCGTACCACCGACGATGCTGGTAGACCGGGCCGTCCTCCTGCGTCAGCAGCGGATTGTCGATGCGGGTCTTGTGTTTCCAGATCTCCACGTCCTGCAGGAATCCGACGCCGAAGCTCTTGCCGAACGCCTTGGCCAGCTTCTCCGACTTCTCCGGTGGCAGGCCCTCGATGCGCTGCACGCTCACGCCCCACTGCAGGACGAAGGAATTGTGCGTCACCGGGTAGTGGCAGTTGATGAGCACCACCTCGACGGTGTTGTCGCCGAAGTCGTTGTGCAGGGTGTTGATCATGTAGGACGGCCCGTAATACGAAGCCTCCGAACGCAACAGCGACATCTCCTGCGAGTAGTTCGACTTCGCGTGCACGTCCGGCCGCCCCTTGGAGTGCAGGAACTGCGTCGCGACGTGCCCTTCGAACACATTCTTGAAGTACACCGGGTACGCGTAGTGGATGTAGAAGAAGTGCGCCATATCGACGTTGTTGTCGATGATTTCGCGGCAGTGCGCGCCCTCGATGAGCAGCGTATTCCAGTCCCAGTCGCTCCACTCGTCGGTGTCGATGCCCTCGATGTGCGGGATGGCGACCTCGGGCGGCGGCGGATTGCCCTCGGGATCGTTCCACACGAAGAACTGCCCGTTCTCCTCGCAGGTGATCCAGGATCTGGTGCGCGCCAACGGCGGAACGCGGCGGGCATAGGGGATGGCGGCGCATTTACCGTCGCCGCGCCAGCGCCAATCGTGGAAAGGGCAGGCGATATTGTCGTCCTTGACGCTGCCGTAGGCGAGGTCCGCGCCCATGTGCCGGCAGTACCCGTCCAGGGCGTGCAGCTCGCCCTTGCTGTCGGACCAGATCACCAGTTTGGTGCCGAAGGCGTTGACCGAGTGCGGTTTTCCGTCCCGGAAGCTCTCGGCCAGCCCGAGACAGTGCCAGCCCCGGGCGAATCGGGTCATCGGCTCGCCGACATCGATGCTGCGATAGTGCTGTTTCATGGGCGTCCTTCGCGCTGATTCATGTGCGTCCTCCGCGATTGATGATCGGCGCCATCACGTCGGGCAGGAGCCTGTTGAGCCCGATGATGAGGCGGTTGTAGGCGGGAAAGCTGATGTACTGCTTGTTCTTCGCGACGCCGTCGAGAATCGCGTCGGCGGCGGCGAGCGGCTTCACCTTGGCGAAGGGCAGCTTGTCGATGGAGGCGCGGTAGTCGTAGCCGGGCAGATTCACGGCACTGTCGAAGATGCCGGTGTCGACCACGCCCGGCAGCACCACGCTGACCTTGATGCCGCGTTCGGCGGCCTCGGCGCGCAGCGCGGTGCTCAGGCCGACCACGGCGTGCTTGGTGGCGGTGTAGGCGACCGATCGCGCCACCGGCAGGACGCCCGCGCTGCTGGCGGTATTGACGATGTGCCCGCCGCCCTGGTCGAGCATGCGCGCGTAGGCGAGCTGGGTGCCGTGCACGACGCCCCAGAAGTTGACGTCGACGATCTGGTTCCAGGCGATGTCGGTCATCTTGGCGAAATCGCCGCCGACCACGATGCCGGCATTGTTGAACATGAAGTCGAGCCGCCCGTGCTCGGCGACGGCTCGCTCGACCACGTCGGCGAGGGCCTCGCGGTCGGTGACGTCGGCGACCATGGTGGTGAGGTCGCCGGCGCTGTTCGCGGCCAGGGAGTCCAGGCCCGCCACCGCGCGGTCGACGGCATAGACGCATGCGCCGCGCTGCAGCAACCGGGTCACGAGCGCTCTCCCCATGCCGGAGGCGGCACCCGTGACGATCGCGGTGGCGGCGGAATAGGTCATGAGCCCGAGGTTAAGCACTTGTGCTTACTGTAACAAGTGTCAGTTTCGGGCGACGGGGGCCGGTCAGGCCCTGCGATACCGGCGCACAACGACTTTCGCGGGCCGGATGGACCGATCTCCTATCGTCAGCCCCGGCTGGATGACCGACTCCACGGTCCGGTCGGCGGCCGGATCGTCGGTGTCGGTGAGTTCCGCGGCCTCCATGGTGTCCGGATCGAAGTCCGTGCCCCGGAACGGCGTGACCAGCTCACCGCCCCGCTCGGCCAGCATGCGCTCGACCCGGCGGCTCATGGTCTCGAAGCCCTGGCGGTCCGGCTCCGAATCGGTGGTGGAGGCGAAGGTCTGGGCCAGGCCGTGCAGGGCGAACAGGTCGCGGATCAGAGGAGCGTCGGTTTCGGCGCGCTCGTCGCGAATCTTCAGTTTCGCCTCGTCGGCCAGTCGCTCGATGGTGGCGGCCTGCCGGGCGATGACGCGTGCCAGGTCGTCGATGCGTTCGGTGATGCGGTCGAGCGTCGTGGCCGGTAGGTCGGTCGGGGCGGGCACTGCGGGCAGGGCCGGGAGGGTGGCCGCCGGGGCTGGATCGGTCATGCTCGAACGATAGACCCGGTAGTCGGTCCCGGCTGCTACCATCGCCGTCGTGGGGGTCTATGGAATCGATCTGGGCACAACGAATTCGGCAATTGCGACAATTGATGCAGACGGCCGGCCGGAGGTGCTGATCGGGCTCAATGGGGAACCGACCGTCCCGTCTGTCGTCTTGTTCGCCTCCGCCACCGACCATGTGGTGGGGGAGGGCGCGCGCCGGCAGGCCCGCCTCGATCCCGATCACGTGTGCACGCTGGTGAAACGCCGCATGGGAGATGCGGAGTGGCGGTTCGGCGCGCACGGGCAGCTGTGGTCGGCGCCCGCCGTCTCCTCCCTCATTCTGAAAAGCCTTGCCGCCGATGCCGAATTCGCGGGCGGCGAACCGGTGCGGCGGGTGGTGATCACGGTGCCCGCCTACTTCGGCGACGAGGAGCGCCGGGCCACCATCCAGGCCGGCACCTACGCCGGATTCGAGGTGGCGGGCGTGCTGTCCGAGCCCATCGCGGCGGCGCTGTCCTACGGTTTCGGGCGGCTCGACGGCGGCATCGAGATCGGCGCGTCGCCGGCGCGTGAGACCGTGCTGGTCTACGACCTCGGCGGCGGCACCTTCGACGCCACCGTCATCGAACTCGCCGACCGGCGCATCTCGGTGCTGGCCGTGGAGGGCGATCATCAGCTCGGCGGCGCGGACTGGGACGAGCGGCTGGCGCTGCACCTGTCCCAGCGGTTCTGCGCCGCCAATCCGGATGCCGAAGACCCCCTGGACGATTCGGTCGGCTCGCAGCTGCTGGTGCTGGCGGCCGAGCAGGCCAAACGCGAGCTCACCACCGCCGACAGCACCGAGGTGGTGATCGCGCACGACGGCGCGCGGGCGGTGATCCCGCTGACCCGCGACGAACTCGAGGCCATGACCGCTTCGCTCATGCGGCGCACGGTGGATCTCACCAAGGCGGTGCTGGCCGCGGCCGGGCAGCGCGGGGTCCGGCAGGTGGATCGGCTGCTGCTGGTGGGCGGCTCGTCGCGGATGCCGGTGGTGGCCGAGCAGCTGCACAAGGAATTCGGGCTGATCGGTGAGCTGCGCGATCCGGATCTGTCGGTGGCGCGCGGGGCCGCGCTCTACGGGGAGAAGCTGGAGATGGAGCGGCTGGTGGCCGCGGATCTGGTGACCCGCGGGCGACTACGCGACGGCGCCGGGCTGCGTGAGGCGGATCCCGTTGATCTGGAGGCCTCGCTGGCGCGGGTGGCCGATTCGTTCGGGCAGCCGGTGAGCCTGGTGCGCCGCATGATCGAGATCCAGGTGGACACGGTGGTGTCGCGTGGCTTCGGAGTGCTGGCTCTGGATCCGTTCAACGGGCTGGCGGCCAGCTGGCTGGTGCATCGCAATCAGACCCTGCCCATTCGCGTGCGGCGGTCCTACGGGACGGTCCGGGCGGACCAGGACCAGATCGAGCTGACCATCGTGGAGCAGCAGGGGCAGGCGGCGTCGACGCGGCCCGAGGACACGAAGGTGTTGGTGGAGGGCAGGATTCGGGACATTCCACCCGGGTATCCGGAGGGTAGTGAAGTCCGGGTGACCTTCGAGATGGGATTCGACGGCGTGCTGCACGTGACCGCCTACCATGTGGATGCCGATCTGCCGCTGACGCTTTCGGTGCAGACCGGGGCCACCTTGTCGCAGGCGGATGTGGAGCGCGAACTGGATCAGTTGCAGCGCACCCGCCGCCGCAACTCCTGACCGGTATACGCTGTCCGACGACAAGCCATGCATGCCTTCGATTCCAATGACTACCGCAAGCGCGTCCTCGCCGCCGTCGAACGCCGGGGCGGGCTCGGTGAGTCGGATGCCTTCGAGCTGTACGACATTCCACTCGCGGAGGCCGCGCGGCTGAGCGACGCCGAGGTGGCGGCGCGGGTCGAGGCGGTCTGGGCGTTCTGGCAGAAGCTGCGCGATCATCCCAAGTACCGGGTGCTGGCCGCGCTGCTGGTGGACGCGCACGCCGAACTCTCGGAACCCTTGCTGCACACCGGTTCCCGGCTCGTCGAGGCCGATCGGGTGTCGCAGTTGCGGGCCCGGCGGGAGGCCGAGCGCTACGAGATGCTCGACGCCGCCATCGAGCGGCTGGCGGCGCGGCACGGCGGCATTCCCGCTGCCAAGATCCCCGGCCTCGAGGACATCGGCCGGATGGGCGGGCTGACCGTGGCCGAGATCGCCGCCCGGGTACGCCGCCACCGCATCATCGACGAGGCGCCCGCGCCGGCATCGCCGTCCGCCGTGCCCGCCCTGAATTCCGAACGCCGCCGGCAGATTCGCGCGCTCCTCGCCGAATACGAGCGCCTGCTTCCCGGCGATCCGGTTCCCACCCTGCTGGCCCTGCTCGGCATGGAATTCGCCGCCGCCCACCACACCAATGAGATCCGCCTGCGCGCCGGCGCCCTGCGCGCCCGCACCCGCGAACTGCCGCCCGGCCGGATCCGTGTCGTCCTCGACGAACTCCTCATCCATATCGGCGACCTGCTCGAGCCCGGTGGCGCCATGGTCGACGCCTACCTCCTCGCCATCACCGAGACGGTCACCGACCAGCTCCGCCCCCAGGTCCGCGCCGCCGTACTCGTCGAAGACCTCCTGGTAGCAGCGGATTTCGACTACCTCCTCGGCGTCGCCATCGCCGCCGGCCTCGACCGCGCCGCCGCCGAACGCATCCTCATCACCCTCACCGACGAACTCGGCACCACCGTCGAAGGCCGCGAACACCTCGCCGCCCCGTCCCGCCCCGGTGGTCCCGCGCAGACCAGCTCCGCCACAACGACTTCGACCCGCTCGACGGGGAATGGTGCTCCGTCGGGGACCGGCGCGTCCGCCGGAAGCGAATTCGGCCGCAACCCCGCGAGCAGCCCTCAGGGTGAGGGTCCGGCCGCCTCCGGCACCGGCGACTCGCCGGGAACCGGTGGCGGGCAACGGCACTCGGGCGGTGGCGTACCTGCTCGAGGTCGTGGAGAGGCGCCGGAGGCGGCGCAGTGGCAGCGGACGCCCTATACGGGCGAGGCGGCAGGGGCTGGTACGGGGCGGCCGTGGGAGGCGGCGTTGCGGGCGGCGCGGGCCGCGTTGCGGGCGGGACGCCCCAGGGAGGCGGCCGGATTCGTCGCCGATGCGCGACGCGGGGTCGGGGACGACGGTCTGGGTGCGCGGTCGGTGCGGGCGGTGGGGGAAGAGGTCGAGCGGGTGCTGGCGGAGGCGGCCGTGCACTGGCGGGCGGCCGTGTCCTGTTGTGCGGGGCGACGGTTCGTGGAGGCGCTGGGCGAGCATCTGGATTTCCTGGATCGGCGGGCGGCGGACGTGCCCAATCCCGATCCGCGGGGAGCGGGCCGGGAGTTGCTGATCGGGCGGGCGCGGGCGGCGGTGATGGAGGCGGGGCGGCTGTTCGAGGCGCTGCCGTTGGATCCGGGACTGCGCATGCAGGCGGTGCGGGCCGTGCTCGAGGTGTGCGCCGACCATGCCGAGGCGCTGGCGGCGCTGGCCGAATTGCAGGTGGGCGCGCCGGGAACGGTGACGGTGAGCCGCAAGCCGGACGGGACGGTGGTGATCACCTGGCTCCCGTCGCGGACCACGCAGGTGGAGTATCGGGTCACGCGGTTGCTGGCCGACGGGTCGTGGCGGGTGGTGGGCCGCACCCGCGGCACCGCGCTGGAGGACGGCGGGGCGCCGACCGGTCCGGCGCCGGTGTACGGGGTGGTGGCGTCCGTCTCCGGCCGGGCCTCCGAAATGGCCCGGTCCGATGGGGATTCGGACCGCGGTACGGCCCACGGCGGCGAGCCGGATGCCGCGGGTGGCGGGCCCGATGGCGACCGGCCCAGCGGCATGCCCAGCGTGCGCAGCCTGACCGAACAGCGCGGGCTGCTGGTCTTCGAATGGCCGATCGGCATCACCGAGGTGATGGTGGTGGCCCGCCCCGACGCTCCGCCGGTGGATCCCGAGGATCCCCGGGCGCGCCGGTGGAAGGTCACCAATATGCGCTACGAGATCGACGGCGGGGTGCGGATCCCGTCCGAGATCCCGCGGCCCTGTCATGTCGCCGTGGCTTCCTGCCGGCGCGATGCCACCGGAACTCTCACTGTCGCCGCTGGATTCGGCCCGGACGCCCGGATTCGCTGGGTGCGCTGAGAACCGCTGTGGCCCCGCATGGGAATCTGGTGGGGGCCGGGTCTGTTGCTGCGAGGACCGGTCGCGAACAGAGAGGCGGAGCTGGGTGATTCCGAAGTTGATGGCGGTGAGCGACATCCATGTCGGTCATCAGGGCAACAAACCGGTGGTCGAGGCGATCCGCGCGGATTCCCCCGAGGACTGGCTCATCCTGGCCGGTGACGTCGGCGAGAAGACCGATGACATCCGCTGGGCCCTGGAGACCCTGCGGGGCCGCTTCGCCAAGGTCATCTGGGTGCCCGGCAATCACGAATTGTGGACCACCGCAAAGGATCCCGTGCAGATGCACGGCGCCGCCCGCTACGACTACCTGGTCTCGCTGTGCCGTGATGTGGACGTCGTCACACCGGAGGACCCGTTCCCGGTGTGGGAGGGCGCGGGCGCGGAGGAGTTCGGCGGCGCGGTCACCCTGGCCCCGCTGTTCATGCTCTACGACTACTCCTGGCTGCCGGAGGGTGCGAAGACCAAGGCCGAGGGCCTGGCCATCGCCAAGGACCGCAATGTGGTGGCCACCGACGAGTTCCTGCTCTCGGCCGAGCCGTACCTGACGCGCGATGCCTGGTGCCACGCCCGCGTCCAGTACACCCAGCGCCGCCTCGACGCCCTGCCCGCCGAGACCCCACTGGTGCTGATCAACCACTTCCCGCTGCTGCGCAAGCCGGTCGACATGATGTGGTACCCGGAGTTCTCCCTGTGGTGCGGCACCGACCTCACCTCCGACTGGCACACCAGCTACAACGTGGTCTGCGCGGTCTACGGCCACCTCCACATCCCCCGCACCACCTGGTACGACGGCGTCCGCTTCGAAGAGGTCTCCCTCGGCTACCCCCGCGAATGGCAGCGTCGCGGCCTCCCCGACAAACTCCTGCGCCAGATCCTCCCTGTCCCCGACTACGGCGACACGCTCAACGAGTGGGGCGGCCACTTCAAGATCACCCCCGAAATGCAGGCCGCCGCGTTGAAGATGAAGGAAGCCGCCGAACGCCGCCGCGGTCTGGCCTGACACCCGGTGAATCGGGCCGGCCGCTTGCCGCGCCGGCCGGCCCGATTCACCAGTGGGACACCGGTTTTCAGAGCAGGTGTTCGATGCGTACCGGGAACTCGCGGATGCGTCTACCGGTCGCGTGCGCGATCGCGTTCACGATGGCGGCGGCCGCGCCGATCATGCCGAGCTCGCCGAGCCCCTTCACACCCAGCGGGTTGACGATCGCGTCGTTGACCTCCACGAAGGAGATGTCGACCTCCGGCGCGTCGGCGTTGACGGGCAGCAGATATTCCAGCAGTGACGGATTGGCCCACGCGCCGGTGCGCGCGTCCGGCAGCGTCGCCTCCAGCAGCGCCTGTGACAGCCCCCAGTTCATGCCGCCCAGCACCTGGCTGCGCGCCAGCTTGGCATTGAGCACCCGGCCGGGCGCGAAGGCCCCCGCCATGCGCCGCACCCGGACCAGCCCGAGTTCCGGATCCACCGCCACCTCGGCGAACTGCGCGCCGAAACTGATGCGCCCGTACGGCAGATCGCCGGTGGGCGGGTGCCAGGTGCCGATGGTCTCGAGGTCTGTGAGATGGTGCCGGGCCAGCAGTGCCGAATACCTCTCGCCGACAGCGGGATTGAAGCGCACCCGCAGCCGCCCGCCGCGCGCCTCGATCTCCGGGGCGATCCGCCCGTGCAGCGGCGAGTCCGGATCGCCGACCGCGAGCGCGATCAACTGCCCGCGCAGATCGGTGCACGCGGTGTGCACGGCCGCGCTGATCATGCCCGCACCCATCGATCCGACGGCCGCCGCGATGTTCGGGTAGTCGGTGTCGCCGATATCGATTCGGATGCGGTCGAATTCGACGCCCAGGGCGTCCCCGGCGACCTGCGCCATGGCGGTGGCCACGCCGGTGCCGAAGTCCTGGGTGCCCGCCTGCACGATCAGCGCCCCGTCGGCGAGCAGGCGCGCATGGGCGCGCTGCGGCTGTCCCGGCTCGTACACCGGGTATCCGGCGGTGGCCATGCCCCAGCCCAGCAGCCAGTGACCGTCGGCGCGCGGGGCACCACGCCCGTTCTCGATGGACCAGCCGAAGCGTCCGGCGGCGGTGCGCACGCATTCGGCGTACCCGTCGGAACTCCACGGATGCCCGCTCGCCGGGTCGATGGTGGCGTGATTGTGCAACCGCAAGGCCATCGGGTCCATGCCGATGTCGGCGGCCAGCTCGTCGACGGCGCACTCCATGGCGAGCATGCCGGAGGCCTCGCCGGGCCCGCGCGTGAACGTCGGCGACATGAGATTGCCTCGAATGAGGCGATACTGCCCGTCCCAATGCGGAATCGCGTACGCCTGCCCCGCCACGCCCAGCGACACCTCGGCCCAGTCGTCGAACGGTGAGGTGACGGACAGCTTGTGGTGCCGCAGCCCGGTGAAGGTCCCCTCGCCGTCGCAGGTCAGCGTGACCCGCTGCTCCTGTTCCTCCCGCAATCCGGTGCCGTAGAACATCTGCTCGCGGGTGAGCACCACCTTGACCGGGCGGCCCAGTTCCCGGGCGAGCATGGGCGCGAGCGTGACATGCGGCCAGATCAGGGCCTTGGCGCCGAAGCCGCCGCCCACGTAGTGCGCGACCACTCGCACATTCGCGGGCGAGATGCCCAGGTACGCGGCCACCGTGGCCTGGGTGGCGCTCACGCCCTGGGTGGCGTCGTACACGGTGACGGTGTCGCCGTCCCAGCTCGCCGCGGTGGCCGAGCACTCGATGGGATTGTGGTGGTTGGCGGCGAAATGGTAAGTGGCGTCGACGGTGTGGACCGCGGCGCCGGCCGCTGCCTCGAAGTCCCCCCGCGACTGCACGGCCGGGACGAGACCGCAGAATACTGTCTTCGGCTGATACTGCGCGTCGCGCCCGTCCTCGAGCCGGATGAGCGGCTGCCGCACGTCGTAGTCGGCCCTCACGAGCTCGGCCGCGTGCTGGGCGCACTCGAAGGTATCCGCGACCACCACGGCGATCGGCTGGCCGTAGTAGTGAATCGTGGTGCCCTGCAAGGGGAAGAAGGTCTGCCCGGGCGCGGGCCCGCCGAAGCCGGACGGCCACTGCGACGGGATGGCCGCCACCTTCGGCAGGTTCTCGTGCGTGTACACCGCGACCGCCCCCGCCGCGAGCGCGGGCCCGCTGTCGATGGAAAGCACTGTGCCGCTTCCGATCCGCGCGCCCACGATCACCGCGTGCGCCAGCCCGGGCAGCGGCACCTCGGCGGTGTACTGCGCCGCCCCGGTGACCTTGGCGCGCCCGTCGACCCGATCGAATCCCTGCCCGATCAGCGGCCGGGCCGCGGTGGCGGTCATCGCGTCGCTCCCGAAAGTGGTTGCGGTGACACCGTTTCCAGCGCCCGCACCAGCGTCCGCCGCGCCAGTTCCACCTTGAACGCGTTCATGGGATGCGAGGTGTCCGCACCCTGCACTTCGGTCGCCGCGGCCTTGTCGAAGTTCTCGCGGGTCGCGGACACCCCGATCAGCAACTGCTCGGCGATCCGGGCCCGCCACGGCTTGGTCGCGATACCGCCCAGCCCGATCCGCACATCCAGCACCGTGCCGTCGGCGACGCTCAGCGCGACCGCCGCCGAGGCGAGCGCGAACTCGTAGGACTCCCGGTCGCGCACCTTCAGATAGTGCGAGTTGCGGGCGAACGGCAGTGCGGGCACATCGATGCGGGTGATCAGTTCGTCGGGGGCGATCGGATGCTCGAGCTGCGGGGTGCGGCCGGGCAGCAGGAAGAAGTCGTCGAAGTCGATCGTGCGTTCCCCGCGCGGACCCCACACGGTGACCGTCGCCTCCAGGGCAGTCAACGGGACCGCCACATCCGAGGGATGGGTGGCGAAGCACCGCTGTCCGGTCCCCAGCACCGCGTGCCCCCGGTGCAACCCGTCGATCGCATCGCAGCCCGAGCCGGGATCGCGCTTGTCGCAGGCGCTGGCGGGATCCCGGAAATACGAGCACCGCACCTTCTGCATGAGGTTGCCGCCCATGGTCGCCATGTTCCGCAGCTGCGCCGACGCCCCCTGGCGCAGCGCCTGCGACAGGAACGGATAGCGTTCGGCCACACCGGATTCCGCCGCCACCTCGCTCATGGTGGCGAGCGCGCCGATGCGGAGCCCGCCGTCGGCGGTGTGCTGGATTCCGCCCAGCGGCAGCCAGGTGATGTCCACGACATTGTCCGGTTCCAGCGCGCCGGTGCGCAGCAGGTCCACCAGTGTGGTGCCGCCCGCCACGAAAACCGTTGCGGGCCTGGAGGTCACGGTGCTCACCGCCTGTTCGACGGTGGTCGGCCGGGCGTAGGAGATGGGTTTCACGGTAGCTCACCCTCCTCGCGCCGCAGGGCGTCCCGGCCCCGGCAGACGGCCTCCCGGATGTTCTGGTAGGCCGCGCACCGGCAGATATTGCCGCTCATCCACTCCGCGATCTCGGCCTCGGATTCGGCGTGGCCCTCCTCGATGCACTTGATGGCCGACATGATCTGGCCGGGAGTGCAGTAGCCGCACTGGAATCCGTCGGCCGCCAGGAACGCCCGCTGCACCGGATGCAGCCGGTCCCCGTCGGCCACGCCCTCGATGGTGGTGATCTCGCGGCCCTCGGCGGCCAGCGCCAGGGTCAGGCAGGCCAGCACCCGCCGATTGTCGATCCAGACCGTGCAGGCGCCGCAGGCGCCCTGGTCGCAGCCCTTCTTGGTGCCGGTCAGGTGCAGGTGCTCGCGCAGTGCGTCCAGGAGGCTGGTGCGGGGTTCGAGCACGGTGTACTGGTCGTGGCCGTTGACGCGCAGGGTGGTCATGGTGCGGGTGGGTCCGATGAACCCGGCCGGCGCGGGGCCGATCCGTTTCGATGGTTCGACGGTCATATCGCGCCTCCTGCCTCGCGGACTCGCCGGGAGCGCCGCGATGATTGCGGACTGCGGATTGGATATGAGCTGGCAAAAGCCTAGCAACGGACCCGCGGCGGTGTCCGGCGAAGAGTGCTCCCGGATGACCGGCGGAGCCGCCGGCGCCTGCCCGGTAGGCTCGATTCGACAGTGCCGGAAGCGAGCAGGAGGCGGGTCATCGAGGAGCGGGCAGTCGCGGCGACGGAGTCGGCGCGCATACTCGGCAGGATTCTGCCCAACGGGGTCGCCACGGCCGAACTGACGGCGTACCCGGAGGACCTGAAACCGCATCCCGGCGAGGAGCACCTGATTGCCCGCGCGGTCGAGAAGCGGCGCCGGGACTTCATCGGCGCGCGCTATTGCGCCCGGCAGGCGCTGGCCCGGCTGGGGGAGCCCGCCGTCGCCATCGGCAAGGGCGGCACCGGTGAACCGGTGTTCCCGCGCGGCATCGTCGGCAGCCTCACCCACTGCGACGGCTATCGGGCCGCCGCGCTCGGCCACAAACTGCGCTTCCGGTCCATCGGCATCGATGCCGAACCGCACGGTCAGCTGCCGGACGGCGTTCTGGACTCGGTGAGCCTGGCGCCCGAGCGGCAGTGGCTGCGGACCGTCCTGCCCGGCACCGATCTGCACCTGGACCGGCTGCTGTTCTGCGCCAAGGAGGCCACCTACAAGGCGTGGTTCCCGCTCACCGGCCGGTGGCTGGGCTTCGAGGACGCGCACATCACCTTCACCGTGGACGAGGAGTCCGCGGGCGGCGGCGCGGGCACCTTCCACACCGAGCTGCTCGTCCCCGGCTCGGTCACCGATGGCGGCAGTCCGCTGACCTCGTTCGACGGCCGCTGGCTGATCAGCGACGGCCTCATCCTGACCGCGATCGTGGAGTCCTGATGGGCGCGGTGCAGGCCAAGCGCGAGAAGCTGCCGCCGCTGGTCGACGCCTTCGGCGGCCTGCTGATCGTCGACAAGGACGGCGGCTGGACCAGCCACGACGTGGTCGCCAAGAGCCGAAGGCTGTTGCGCACCAAGAAGGTCGGGCACGCCGGCACCCTCGACCCGATGGCCACCGGGGTGCTGGTGCTGGGTGTGGAACGGGCCACCAAACTGCTGGGGCAGCTGATCCTGACCACCAAGGCGTACACCGCCACCATCCGGCTCGGGCAGTCCACCGTGACCGACGACGCCGAGGGCGAGGTCACCGCGACCACCGCGGCCGGGCATCTCACCGACGCCGAGATCGCCTCGCACATAGCCACATTGACCGGCGACATCCAGCAGGTGCCCGCCACCGTCAGCGCCATCAAGGTCAATGGCGAACGCGCCTACGCGCGCGCCCGCGCCGGTGAGGACGTGGAGCTGGCCGCGCGCCCCGTCACCGTCAGCCGCTTCGACGTCCTCGCCCGCCGCGATATCGACACCGGCACAACCAGATTCGTGGATCTCGACGTCGAGGTGGAGTGCTCCTCCGGTACCTACATCCGGGCGCTGGCCCGCGACCTCGGCGAAAAGCTCGGTGTCGGCGGCCATCTCACCGCGCTGCGCCGCACCCGCGTCGGCCCCTTCACCCTCGAGCACGCCCGCACTCTGGACCAGCTGGCCGTGGCCGCGGAGGCGGGCGAACCGCTGCTGAGCCTGGACATCGACACCGCCGTGCGCACCGCCTTCCCGGCCCGCGACATCACCGCCGCCCAGGCCGAAGACCTGCGCAACGGCCGCTGGCTGGACCCGATCGGCCTGCCCGGCGTCTACGCCGCCGTCGATCCCGAGGGGCACGCCATCGCGCTGCTCCAGGAATCGGGCAAACGCGCCTCCTCGGTCATGGTGGTCCGCCCCGCGAATCTCTGAGGCGGCCCGGTCTTCTGGCGTGGCGCCGACCGATCTCTTCTGGCATGGCACTGCCCAATCGCCGACACCGCGCTGCCCAATCCCTCACGCCGCGTGGGCGACCGGGCGCACCATGGAGAGGGTCGCCCGGCCGCGCAGAGGAGGCGAAGATGCCCACCGACCTCTCCCTCGAATCCATGAAGCAGTTCGTCGCCGACCATTTCGAGGAGTTCGTGAACCGGCGCAATGCCGCTGTCATCCACCGCAATATGACCCCCGACTTCGTCGACCACGACGGTCCCGGCGGCCGCCCCACCGACCTGATCGGCGACGAGAAGATGATGCTCGGCATGTACGAGGCCATGCCCGACCTGCACGTCACGGTGGTGGAGATGCTCGCCGAGGGCGACCGGGTGATGTGCCGCAACATCTGGCGCTGGACCGACCGCGCCACCGGGCAGCCGCTCAGCTTCCAGGGCTTCGTGCTGTGGCGCTTCCAGGGCCGTCGCATCGCCGAACGCTGGGCCACCGTCACCTCCCCCGCCCCGAGCCCGGGCTGGGCGTAGCGCCCCCGAATTCCGCGGCGATTCGGGTGCCCGGCGGGTTGTTCGCGCAGCCGCGTGGCCGCCTACTCTTCAAGGGTGGAATTGCGGCAGTTGCGGTACTTCGTGGCGGTGGCGGAGGAGTTGCATTTCCGGCGTGCGGCGGAGCGGTTGTTCATCTCCACTCCGACGTTGAGCCAGCAGATCCGCGCCATCGAACGTGAGGTCGGCGGACCGTTGCTGATCCGCGGCAGTCATGGCGTGGAGCTGACGGCCGCGGGTGAGGTGCTGTTGAAGACGGCCCGGAATGTGCTGGAGGCGGCCGAGACCGCGCTGCGCGAGACCCGCGCGGTCGCCCAGCCCGGCAATGCGGTGTTCCGTCTCGGCATCGTGAACGGCGCCCCCGCCTGGCTGCCGGGACGGCTCGAGGCGCTGCTCAAGGCCCGCCAGCCGGGGGTGCGCATCGCGCTGTCCACCGGTACCAGCGGCGACCAGGCGCGGTTGCTGGATCGGGAGGAGGTCGACCTGGCCGTGCTGCGCATGCCGGTCCGGCTGGCCGATCACCTCACCTGCACCCCCATCGCCGACGAGGAGCTCGGTATCGTCATGTCCCGCGAACACCCGCTCGCGGCAGCGGTTTCGGTGGAGCCGGCGCACCTCGGCGACCACGAGCTCATCATGTTCGCCCGCGATGCCGCCCCCGAGGTCCACGACTCGGTGATGTCGCAACTGCGCGAGCGCGGCGCGACCGTCGTCCTCAGCGACAGCGCCATGAGCCACGCCCAGATGCTGCAGCTGCTTCCGCTCCGCCCCGGGGCCATCGGCGTCGGCTCCGCCCGCACCGCGACGGTCCCCGGCCTGGTCTGGCGGCCGCTGCAACCCCGCCCCCTGGTCATCACCTACGCCGCCGCCTGGCGCACCAGCACCCGAAACCCCCTGCTGCACACCATGGCCGACGCCCTCGCCGGCGGTCTCCGCCTCGGTTCCAGCTGACCGGTACCCGCCCGGGCCCCGACTTCGAGAACGATCCGGGCGGCGACCGCCGGCGAGGGCGTCGGCCGTGCTCGCGGCGTTCCAGCCCTGACACACGCGGCCTGCCTGCGGTGTTAGCCCGCGCCTCACAGCTGTTCGACCGCGCGTCGTGGACGCGGGGTGTGCGCCGCCGGTTTGCTTGATGGCATGACAGACAACGGATTCGGAACACAGGTCGGACGGGCGGTCGTGGTGGGCGGCGGCTCCGGTATGGGCCAGGCGATCGCCGACGCCCTGCTGGCGGCGGGCAACGAGGTGATCATCGTCGGCCGGTCGGAGCAGCGGCTGGCCGACGCCGTGCGGGAGCTCGGGGATGGGAAGGTGAGTGCCGTCGTCGCGGATGTCGCTGACGAGGAACAGGTTTCGCGGTTGTTCGAGACCGTCGGGACCGTCGATCATGTGATCACCACCGCCGCCGATCTGGCCGGGGCGTACGGACCCGTCGCCAGCTTCGACTTCGAGCACGGGCGCGGCTTTCTCGAGACCAAGCTGATCGGGTCGATGCTGCTGGCCAAGCACGCGCGGTTGACGGAGAACGGCTCGCTCACCTTCATTTCCGGGATCGCCGCCTACCGCCCGGCGGTGGGCGGGGCCATGGTGGCGGCGGTGAATGCCGCGCTGGAAGGGTTGACGCGGGCGCTGGCGGTGGAGCTGAGCCCGATCCGGGTGAACGCGGTCTCGCCCGGCTGGGTGCTGACCGATATCTGGGAGTCCATGCCCTGGGAGGACAAGGAGGAACGGCTGGCGGCCATGGCGGGGAAGCTGCCCGCCAGGCGGTTGGGGCGACCGGACGACATTGCGGCCGCCGTGCTTTCGGTCATCGGCAACGGTTTCGTCACCGGCACCGTCCTGCACGTGGACGGCGGGCACCGCCTCGTCTGATCTCGGCGCCGGTGGTTCTCCGGATGCTGCCTGATTGCCGACGCGTCGATTCGAGTAGCCGAGTACTCATGCCCTTCGGGTCGGATCGGCTCACCCTGGAGAGGGGCGAAACGGGCCCATCCATTACCGGCCTCGGGGGTGAGGAGGCTGTGGCTACTCGCGGCCTCCGAACTCCTTCTCCGGCTGGGTCATTCGATGATCCCGCAGCTTCGACCCTGCTGGAAACCGCCCGAAGAGGAGACCACCGCAATGAGCACATCACGCGACAACGAGAACTACGTGGTCGGATCCGGCCCGGCCGACATGGCCGGCGTCGAGGCCGGCGAAGAATACTGGACGCCCGAACGCCGAGCCGCGGCCATCCCGGTTCCGCTGCCGCGGGAGCGTAAGGCCGCACACCCCCGGCAGGCGATCGCACCGCAGCCATCCGGAAAGGCCGGACATACTCCGGCGGGTCACAATGGAACCGCACGCGCGCACCGAGATTCGGGCCAAGGCGGCACCAGCGACGCCGACCCGGTACTGAACCCGCTCGCCTACCCGTACACCACCTGCGGCAAGCTGTTCTTCACCCAGAACAACGGCAACTTCGCCGGATCGGCGGCGTTCATCGCGCCGAACGTCCTGCTCACCGCCGGCCACTGCGTCTTCGGCGACGGCAACTGGTCCACCAATCTGGCGTTCTTCCCGTCCTATCCCAGCCGCGCCAGCTCGGACCCGGCCTACAGCTTCAACTACAGCTCCGCCGCGGCCTGGACGGCGTGGACTCAGCAAGGCGACCGCGCCTTCGACTACGGGATGGTCTGGTTCGACAGCGCGCCGGGAAATCAGGTGGGCTGGCTGGGGCTGCTGTGGAACGCCGCCACCGCGGGCCGGGTCTGGGACGCGGTCGGCTACCCCGCGACACCCAGCCCGCCGTTCGACGGCAACAAGATGGACGAGGCCCTGGGCACGGTGCAATCCAGTTCGACCACCGGCACCATCGGGCTGAGCAACGACAATATGGAGCACGGCAGCAGCGGCGGACCGTGGATCACCGATTTCAACGGTTCGGCGCGCCAATATGCGAACGGGCTGCAGAGTTTTCACATCAACGACGGCGACACCGTGGAATACGGGCCGTACTTCACCCAGGACGTCAAGGGCCTGCTCGACTGGATCTCCGATCCGGCGAACCGCAGCCTCGTTCGCGCCTGAGAACCAAGGGGGAGACATCATGAGAAGGCATTCGCTCGCCTGCATTCTGCCGCCCGACCTGCTGGTCTCGCTGGCGAGGGAGGCGACGCACGAGCAGCGGTTGGCGGTCTTGACGGCCTTGGACCGGGACAGTTCGTTCCGGCAAGCGCGTGCCGAGGTCGCCGCCCGGCTCGTCGCGCCCGTCCGGCTCGCGCTGGCCGCCGCCGGCGGCACCCCGCACCGCTGGATCTACGACCAGCGGCACTCGGAGAGCCCGGGTCCGGGCACACTGGTCCGGCACGAGGGCGACCCGCCGTCCGGGGACGCCTCCGCCGATGCGGCGTATGACGGCTTCGGCGCCACCTACTCGCTGTATTGGGATGTGTTTCAACGAGATTCGATCGACGGCCAGGGTATGCCGATCGCCGGGCTGGTGCATTATGGCACCGCCTTCGACAATGCGTTCTGGGACGGTCAGGGGCGCATGTTCTTCGGCGACGGTGACGGCCAGATCCTGACCGACACCACCCGGGGAATCGACGTGATCGGCCACGAGCTGACCCACGGCGTCACCCAGCACGAAGCGAACCTGATCTACTCGGGCGAGTCGGGTGCGCTGAACGAATCGATCTCCGACGTGTTCGGGTCGCTGGTCAAGCAGTACCACCTGGGCCAGAACGCCGCACAGGCGGACTGGCTCATCGGCGCCGACATCGTGGGGCCGTTGCTGACACCGGCGCTGCGGTCGATGAAAGCACCGGGCACCGCCAACAAGCATGACAATCAGCCGGCGGACATGGCCCACTTCGTGCAGACCACATCGGACAACGGGGGTGTCCACATCAACTCCGGAATCCCCAACCGCGCGTTCGCCGTCACCGCCCTCACGATGGGCGGACCGGCATGGCAGGCGGCGGGCACGATCTGGTACGAAACCCTCAACGATCCGAGGCTCAAGCCCAACAGCACCTTCACCGGCTTCGCGACCCTCACGTTGAAGAACGCGCGCACCCGCTTCGGTGCCACGAGTACCGAAGCGGACGCGGTGCGGGCCGGCTGGGACGCGGTGAAGGTTCCGGTGCAGTGATCGCATCGGGACTACGCTCGTTCGTATGTCGCCGATACGCATCGCATATCGACGGTCGGGTGGGCTGGCCGGTCTGGACCTGACCGCCGAGGTCGATGCCGCCGACCTGCCGCCCGGCGATGCCACGATCGCGGCGGGGCTGCTCACCGGCGACCCCGCCGGATCGATCCGGGCCGGTGTTCCCGATGGGTTCAGCTACGAGCTCACCGTCAGCGACGGAACCCGGACTCGGACGTATCGATGGAGTCAGCCGTACGTGCCCGCCGAGGTCTCCTCGCTGCTCGCGGCCCTCACCTCCCGGGCGACTCCGGCCGCGCCCGCCTGACCGCGACGGAGTTTCCGGCCGCCCGTTCAGTGCGCTTCGCTGAGCCAGATCGCTTCGGCCGCAATGCTTCCGAGGTCGATCGTGCGTTCGTCGACCTGCACCGCGATGGTGCCCGCGAAATCGCGCCGCTCCACCACGGCGATGGGTGTGTCCAGCGCGATGCCGAGCGAATCGAAGTAGCGCAGCATGGCCGGATCGGAGTCGGAAATCCGTGCCACCCGGCCGGATTCGCCGGCGTCGAAATCACTGAGCTGGCGGGCCGGGGGAGTGGGCACCGCGCCGTCCACCGAGGGAATCGGATCACCGTGCGGATCCCGGTCTGGGTGGCCGAGTTTGGCGTCGATGCGATCCATGAGCGTCTCCGAGACGGCGTGCTCGAGCACCTCGGCCTCGTCGTGCACCTCGTCCCAGCCGTAGCCGAGTTCATTGACCAGGAAGGTCTCGATGAGCCGGTGCCGGCGCACCATGGCGATCGCGGCGCGGCGGCCGTCCTCGGTGAGCGTGATGGCCCCGTAGCGGGCGTGTTCGACCAGCCCCTGGTCGGCGAGCTTGCGGACGGCCTCGGACACCGTGGAGGCGGAGACGCCGATCTTCTCGGCGAGCAGCTTGGTCGACACCTTCTCCTGCGACCACTCCTGCGCCGTCCAGATCACTTTCAGGTAGTCCTGGGCGACCGAGGACAGCACCGGGGCGACGGTCGCGGTCTTGCTGTGGGGTTCGGAAGGTGCGGACGGATCGGCCAGCTCGCGGCGGGTGGCGATGTCTCGTTTTCCGGGCACGTACCCGAGCTTAGGCACACCTCGCGCGGTTTCACACATCGGCGCGCTCGCTGGTAGGGAGCACGGTTCGGCGGGCGGGTCCGCTATCGCGTGACGTGGATCGGCACACAGTGAACCGCGTTTGCCCCGTACCCCAACCGATTCCATGCGGGCTCGTCGGGCTGGGTGTGGCCGGCCGCGTCCGTCGCCCGCACCCGCACGGTCGTCGGTCCGGGGGCATCGACAGAGGTGACGAGATCCCATTCGCGCCAGCTGTCCGGCAGTTGCTTCCCCGGCAATCGAGCCTGCTGCCAGCTGCCTCCGCCGATCGAGACCTCGACGCCGGTGATCGGGGCCAGCCCGGACCAGGCGACACCCTGGATGGTGAGCGGTCCGGGGCGCACAACGGCGTTCGACGCGGGCACCGTGATCACGGACCGTACTTCCTGCAGGCGCACCGGCTCGGTGACGACCTGCCCTCCGCGCTCCCACTCGTAGCAGTACTTTTCGGTCTGGAAGAACCCGGCGAACCGATGGTCGAGGACCTCGATGTCGGTGAGCCACTTCACCGATGCCACCCCGTACCAGCCCGGAACGACCAGCCGGAGCGGACGGCCGTGGAGGGCTGACAGCGGCTCACCATTCATGGCGTAGGCGAGCAACGCCCCGCTGTGCCGGGCATCGGTCAGGTCGAGGCTGCGCTCGAAACGGATCGTTCCCGAATGCCGGTCGACCGGCCCGCTGTCCGCGCCGCGGAACACCACCTCGCAGGCTCCGGGCGCGGGACCCGCCTGCGCGATCACCTCGAGCAGGGGCACGCCGGTCCATTCCGCGGTGCCGACCGCGCCGAGTCCCCACTGCTCTCCCGGCGTCGGTGGGTCCAGGGCCGCTCGGCCGTTGCCGGCGCACTCGAGGGTGACTGTCCGTGTCCGCGACGGCATTCGGCGCAGGTCGGGCAGAGTCCACGTCGACGGATGCGTGACGTGGCCGGTAACCCGAAGCCGCCAGTCGGCCGGGTCGAGATCCGGAATCCGGAAATGATTCCGCTTGTAGAACCGAGCGTTGGGAGTGACGTCGCCCCCCAGCTCGGAAACCGGTGTCTCGGCATTGAGCGGATCGCGGCACATCACGACCAGGCCCGCCGCTACGGCTTGTCGGTGGGCCGACCTTGGGCTGATCCAGGGTATGACCGGGCCGGTAGTCCAGGTCATCGAGGCTTACTCCTGACCTTTGGTTTCACTTCCCGCAGGCCCTAACCTACCGGCGCCGGAACGATCCGGATGTCGAATTGCGGCCTTCGAACATCGATGACCGACGGCCCGCGATCACGCCGCGGCGGCCGGGGCCAGGTGTCTGGCCGGGTCGAACGATTCGAACGCGGCTTTCGCGACGACGAAGACGCCGCGTTGCGGCAGCCAGAAATCGCCGAGCTGCTGCTGCTGTGGCAGCGGAGCGGGCGCGCCGAGATCGGCCCCGCGCAACCGCGCCCGGCCGGCGGAGACGAGCCACATCAGCATCGGTCCGGCCGCGAAGTGCTGCCCGTTCGGGGTGGTTCCGCTCATACGGACATGCCCGACCTGCAGCATCGGGCCCACGCCCTTGGCCATGATCCGGTGACAACGGTCGCTACGCCATACCGCGGCCGGGGTGTGGCGTCCGACGGCACTCAGCAGGCGGGTACGACCGGTGGCCTCCAGGTCGATCCGCCACTCGAGAATGCCGGGGATCCGGACTTCCAAGGAGTACGGGCCGACCCACTCGATATCGATCGGGGTGCGGACCGTGGTGGCCGAGCCGCCGTCGGAGAAGTACCGGGCACAGCTGAGTTCCGGCGCCACGTCGGAGTAGAAGGTCCATTCGCCGGCCGGGTTCCGGTGCCACACAGCGCGATAGCCCGAACCGATCGACGTGGCGGCGAAATGCCGCAGCGCCAGGTAGTCCCCGGTTTCGAACGGCATACCCATCACGCCGTAGCCGGCGAGCCGTTCGTCCGTGCCCGGCCAGAGCGCTGGTCGGTCGAGCGTCGCCTGCGCCGCGGTTCTGGGGTTCCTGATGGTCGTCATGCAACGATCGTCGTCGGGACGGCCGGGGTGGTCATGAGGCATTCGCCCCCTTTTCCGGTTCACAGTGACGCGGGGATGACCATGCCGTGCTGCGTCGCGAACAGGCTCGCCCCGACCCGATTCGTGACCCCGATCTTGCTGTAGATGTGTTCGACGTGATTGCGGACCGTCTTCTCCGAAACGCCGAGGGCCTTCGCGATCTCCCGATTCGATCGACCCCGGGCCACGTTGATCAGTACCTCGGATTCCCTGGGGGTCAGACCGGACGGGCGCGCGGGTCGCCGGGACCGCCGGTGTCCCGCGGCTTCCAGCACCGTCTCGACCGCCGTCGGTTCGAGTTGCCCGGCAGCTGCGTCGCGGCGTAGCCGGCGAGCAGCCTGATCGGGGTCGAGGGCCACCCGATAGGGTCGCGGTTCCCGCGCGCTGTGGTATTTCACCGCGGCTGCGAGCAGCCGGTCGTTCACCGAGAGCGCACCGCCGGTGAGACCGTTCGGGTACCCCGAGCCATCCAGGTGTTCATGATGCCGTTCCGCGACGGTCCGGACCGCCTCCAGACCGCCCACACGTCTCAAGATCCGGCCGGTCAGGTAGGGGTGCATCTGCGCGCGTTCCCATTCGGAGGCGGTGAGCGGACCCGGTTTCTCCCAGATGTGGTTGGACACGCCGATGCGGCCGAGGTCGTGGACATACCCTGCCCGCCGCATCAGGTCCGCGTCCGCCGGGCCCAGTCCGGCGCAGCTCGCCGCGGCATGCGCCAGGTCGGCCACCCCGCGCGAATGACCAAGGGTGAAAGGACATTTCAGGTCGACGAAGTCGCCGAGCGCCTGCAGCAGCGCATCGAGTTCGGCGCCGGTGACGATCCGATCCGGATCGGGCAGTGCGGCCGCGGCCGCCGACCACGCGTCGTCCGGCAGGCCGAGCAGGTCCCGTGCCGAGCCGGCGAGGACGGACACCAGTTGCGGGTCGAGCTGGCCGCCGCTTCGGCTGCGGGCCACCGTGATCGCCGCTTCGACGCCGTCGGCGCGATGAGGCACCTCGACGACATCGGCGAGCTGGACGACCCGCATCACGATCGGGATGCCGGTGCCCGCGACTCCGTTCGGCAGTCCACGCCCGTCCCACCGTTCGAAGGCGAAACGCAGCGCGCAGGCGACCTCCTCTCCCAGGCCGAACTGCTCGGCCAGCAGCGATGCGGAAGCGCAGTGCGAGCGTACGAGTTTGCCGAGGTTGCCCCTGGCGTCCTTGATCAACGTCGCGCCGATCTGCGCCCGCTTGCCCAACGGCAACCCGCGCCCGACATTGCGGAGCAAGAAACGGAGATACGGTAATCCCGACCAATCCACCGCGAAGCTGTCGTGGCGAACCGTGATGTCGTCGCCGAACCAGTGCGCGTACTCGTGCGAATCGGCATGGCATCCGATCCACATCAGCAGCGAGGTATGAAAGACGGCCGACCGCTCCTGCTCGGTCAGGCGCAGCAGATCGGCAAGCCGGGTCCCGATGACCGCGGACCGCAGCATGTGCTCCATCGGCTGGCCCAAGCCCAGATCGATGGCAATCGAAAGTGCCGCGAGGACCTCTCGTCTGGAAACAAACGGCGCCACGATCGTCTCCTGTCGTCGCGCCTACTGACGCTACGCCGACGCTGTTTCGGATACGACGCTCCGCCCCCGCCGGTGGCCACTCCCGAAAATGGGACAAATTCCTCATGTTCGACCGTTGCGGCGCGACTCTACTTGGTGCTGAAGAGCTTGATCACTTGGTGCTGAAGGGCTTATCGGCGCGGCCTCCACCGAGGAGACGGAGAGGAGTCTCGATGACCCGCATCCATACCGGCCGCGGCGCCGCCGATCTGACCCGGTTCGCCGGCGACGTGGACGCCCTGGTCCACGACAACAGCGACGAACACCGGCTTACGGCTCTGGTAGCCGACCGGCTTCGGGCGCTGTTGGCTTCGGATATCACCCTTCCGCCCGAATTCACCCAGCCGCATGCGGACCACTATGTGGTGTACCCGCTCCATGTCGCGACCGATGGATCGTTCAGCATCGTGTCGGCGGTGTGGGATGTCGGTCAGACCACGCCCGTCCATGGACACGAGACCTGGGGAGTGGTCGGGATCTACTCCGGTGTCGAACACGAGACCCGCTATGTCAAACCCGCAGCCCTGGACATCCCGCTCGTGGCGACCGTGGAACACGACTGGCATCGCGGTCAGGTGACGATCTGCTGCACCACCGACGACGACGTTCATCGGGTCAACTGCGGGAGTGAGACCCCTTGCGTCGGCATCCATGTCTACGGAGCCGACGTAGGGAGACTTCCACGCCGATGGTACGAACCCGATACCGGCCGCCAGCACTGGTTCATCTCCGGGTGGGTCACGCCGGCGGGCGGGCCGGAGTGGTGAACGCGGGGTGACGGACATGCTTCCGGCCGTGAAGATCCGCACCGCCGAATATTGTCTGTGACGCGCTTTGCGTAGGCTTCCCGTGTGCAGAGATGGCGAAGTCTCGAGGAGATGCCCGCGGACTGGGGCCGGTGTGTCCTCACCATCGGGGTGTTCGACGGCGTGCATCGCGGTCACGCCCAGCTCATCAGCCGTGCGGTGAAATCCGCTGCGGTGCGGGGCGTTCCGTCGGTGCTCATGACGTTCGACCCGCACCCGGTCGACGTGGTGCGGCCCGGTGCGCATCCGGCGCAGCTGTCCACCCTGGACCGGCGCGCGGAACTGGTCGAGGAACTCGGTATCGACGTGTTCGTGGTGATGCCCTTCACCCGTGACTTCATGAAGCTCACACCCGAGGAGTACGTCGAGGAACTGCTCGTGGACCGGCTGCACGTGGCCGAGGTCGTGGTGGGCGACAACTTCACCTTCGGCAAGCAGGCCGCCGGCACCGTCGACACCATGCGCGAGCTCGGCAGCCGCTACGGCTTCGACGTCGACGGCGTGCAGCTGCTCGGCGAGCACGCCGTCACCTTCTCCTCCACCTACATTCGCGGCTGCCTGGCCGAGGGCAATGTGGGCGCGGCCGCGGAGGCGCTGGGCCGCCCGCATCGCGTCGAGGGCGTGGTCGTGCACGGCGACGGCCGCGGCAAGGGCCTGGGTTTCCCGACCGCCAATGTGGCCCCGACCATGCACGCCGCCATCCCCGCCGACGGGGTGTACGCGGGCTGGTTCACCGTCCTCGAACCCGGCGACCCGCTGGCCGGCGAGCGCCACATGGCCGCCATCTCGGTCGGCACCAACCCGACCTTCGACGGCCGCAACCGCACCGTCGAGCCCCATATCCTCGACTTCGACGCCGACCTCTACGGCAAGCACGTGGCCGTGGACTTCGTCGAGCAGCTGCGCGGCATGCGGAAGTTCGGGTCCATCGAGGAGCTGGTCGAGGCCATCGGCAAGGACGTCGACCAGGCCCGCAAGGTGCTCGACGACGAGACCGGCGAATAGGGCTCCCCGGGGCCGATTTCCGCTACCACGGGTGCTCCGGTAAGCTATCCCGTCGGGTTTGCTGCGGTTCGCGGCGGCGCCCAACCGGATTCGTCCGGTCCCTCGAGCGCGGACTGAAACAAGGAGTATCTGTGGCTCTCACCACTGAGCAGAAGTCGGCGATCCTCGCCGAGTACGGCGTGCACGAGAAGGACACCGGTTCCCCGGAGGCGCAGATCGCGCTGCTGTCCAAGCGGATCGCCGACATCACCGAGCACCTCAAGAAGCACAAGCACGACCACCACACCCGCCACGGCCTGATGGCGCTGATCGGTCGTCGCAAGCGGCTCTCGAAGTACCTGCAGGACAAGGACATCGAGCGTTACCGTTCGCTGATCGAGCGTCTCGGCCTGCGTCGCTGACCCAAGCCGCGGACCCTCGGCGCGGCGAGGTGACACACCTCGTCGGCAGAGGTAGTTGACGAACCGGCCAACGAGGAGGCATAGAATCTCCTCGTTGGCCTTTCGTATATGTGGCCGTGTATCCCCACGAGGGGGAGGATCGGCCGGGTATACGCCAACACGAGCCGTATGCACCCGTCGCGTGGCGTCGGTCTTCGGTAGTGGCTTTTCGGGGCGCGAAGTGAGATGAACCATGCGCGCCCGGAGGGCTTCGATCGATGACCGCCTCCGCGTCGCCGTATCCAAGGGGATAGGGCCGGGTGTGCGCGCTGTGGCCAGGAGGGCCGCCGCGCGCCCATGCCGGGTACGGCTCATGAGCCGGGTCGCACGTGATCGATGCGTGCTGGATCCGGCGAAGACGAGAGGTTGAGATAACAAAGATGTCCGACACCCAGACCAGTTCCGCCGCCGAGGTCGAGCCCGGCGTTTTCGAGTCCGTCGCCCTGATCGACAACGGCAGCTACGGCACTCGCACCATTCGTTTCGAGACCGGCCGCCTGGCCAAGCAGGCCGCCGGTTCCGTCGTCGCCTACCTCGACGACGAGACCATGCTGCTGTCGGCCACCACGGCCTCCAAGCAGCCCAAGGATCAGTTCGACTTCTTCCCGCTGACGGTGGACGTCGAGGAGCGCATGTACGCCGCGGGCCGTATCCCCGGCTCGTTCTTCCGTCGTGAGGGACGCCCCTCGACCGACGCCATCCTGACCTGCCGCCTGATCGACCGGCCGCTGCGTCCGTCCTTCGTCGACGGCCTGCGCAACGAGATCCAGGTCGTCGTCACCGTCATGTCGCTGGATCCGAAGGATCTGTACGACGTGGTCGCGATCAACGCCGCCTCGGCGTCCACCCAGATCGCGGGCCTGCCGTTCTCCGGCCCGGTCGGCGGCGTGCGCGTCGCGCTGATCGAGGGCCAGTGGGTCGCCTTCCCGACTGTGGAGCAGCTCGAGGGCGCCGTGTTCGACATGGTCGTCGCGGGCCGCGTGGTCGACGGTGACGTCGCCATCATGATGGTCGAGGCCGAGGCCACCGACAATGTGCTCGCCCTGATCGCCGACGGCGCCTCCGCGCCGACGGAAACCGTTGTGGCCGAGGGCCTCGAGGCCGCCAAGCCGTTCATCGCCCGCCTGTGCAAGGCGCAGTCGGACCTGGCCGCCCTGGCGGCCAAGCCGACCGAAGAGTTCCCGATCTTCCTGCCGTACCAGCCCGACGCCTACGAGGCCGTCGAGGGCACCGCCAAGCGCGAGCTGAACGAGGCGCTGTCCATCGCGGGCAAGCAGGAGCGCGAGGAGAAAATCGACGAGATCAAGCTCTCCGTGCTCTCCGAGCTGGCCGAGTCCTTCGAGGGCCGCGAGAAGGAACTGGGCGCCGCCTTCCGCTCGGTCACCAAGAAGCTTGTGCGCCAGCGCATCCTGACCGACAGCTTCCGCATCGACGGCCGCGGCCTGGCCGACATCCGCGCGCTGTCCGCCGAGGTCGCCGTGGTGCCGCGTGCCCACGGTTCGGCGCTGTTCGAGCGCGGCGAGACCCAGATCCTGGGTGTCACCACCCTGGACATGGTGAAGATGGCGCAGCAGGTCGACTCGCTCGGCCCGGAGACCTCCAAGCGCTACATGCACCACTACAACTTCCCGCCGTTCTCCACCGGTGAGACCGGGCGCGTGGGCTCGCCCAAGCGCCGCGAGATCGGCCACGGTGCGCTCGCCGAGCGCGCGCTGGTGCCGGTGCTGCCGTCGCAGGAAGAGTTCCCGTACGCGATCCGTCAGGTGTCGGAGGCGCTGGGCTCCAACGGTTCCACCTCGATGGGTTCGGTCTGCGCCTCGACCCTGTCGCTGCTGAACGCCGGTGTGCCGCTGAAGGCCCCGGTCGCCGGTATCGCCATGGGTCTGGTGTCGGACACCGTGAAGAACGACAAGGGTGAGGACGAGGTTCGCTACGTGGCCCTCACCGACATCCTGGGCGCCGAGGATGCCTTCGGCGACATGGACTTCAAGGTGGCCGGTACCCGCGAGTTCGTCACCGCCCTGCAGCTGGACACCAAGCTCGACGGCATCCCGTCCAAGGTGCTGGCCGGTGCGCTGAACCAGGCCAAGGACGCGCGCCACACCATCCTGGACGTGATGGCCGAGGCCATCGCCACCCCGGACGAGATGAGCCCCTACGCTCCGCGCGTCACGGCCATCAAGATCCCGGTGGACAAGATCGGCGAGGTGATCGGACCCAAGGGCAAGGTCATCAACCAGATCACCGAGGACACCGGCGCCAACATCTCCATCGAGGACGACGGCACCGTGTTCGTCGGCGCGACCGACGGCCCGTCGGCGCAGGCCGCGATCGACGCGATCAACGCCATCGCCAACCCGCAGCTGCCGAAGGTCGGCGAGCGCTTCCTGGGCACGGTCGTCAAGACCACTGCCTTCGGCGCGTTCGTCTCGCTGCTGCCGGGCCGCGACGGTCTGGTCCACATCTCGAAGCTGGGCAACGGCAAGCGCGTCGCCAAGGTCGAGGACGTGGTCAACGTGGGTGACAAGATCCGCGTGGAGATCGCCGACATCGACAACCGCGGCAAGATCTCGCTGGTGCCGATCGACGAGGATTCGGACAACTCCGAAGCCTCTGCTGCGGCCGACGCGAACGCAGAGTAATTATTTCTCTGTGACGAAGAAGCAGTCCGCGGTGCGCGCGGGTTCCGCGCGCGCCGCGACAGACACGGCCCCCTTGCTCCGGAATCTGGAGCAAGGGGGCTCTTCACTGGTGGTTGCCCAGAATCAAGCGCCCGCAACGGATGTCGGCGTGCGCCGTACCGTGCTGCCCGGCGGTCTACGGGTGGTCACCGAGCATGTGCCGAGCGTGCGCTCGGCCTCGATCGGCGTGTGGGTCGGGGTCGGCTCGCGCGACGAGGGCCCGACCGTGGCCGGCGCCGCGCACTTCCTCGAGCATCTGCTGTTCAAGGCCACGCCCTCGCGCTCGGCGCTGGATATCGCGCAGGCCATGGACGCGGTCGGCGGTGAGCTGAACGCCTTCACCGCCAAGGAGCAGACCTGCTACTACGCCCACGTGCTGGACGAGGATCTGCCGCTGGCGGTGGACCTGGTCACCGACGTGGTGATGAACGGGCTGTGCCGCGCCGAGGATGTGTCGGTGGAACGGCAGGTCGTGCTGGAGGAGATCTCCATGCGCGACGACGATCCCGAGGACATCGTCGGCGACACCTTCCTCAGCGCGCTGTTCGGTGATCATCCGATCGGCCGCCCGGTGATCGGCAGTGTCGAGACCATCGAGGCCATGCAGGCCCAGCAGCTGCGCTCGTTCCACCAGCGCCGCTACCGGCCCGACCGCATGGTGGTGGCGGTGGCCGGCAATATCGAGCACGAGCACACCGTCGAACTGGTGTACCGCGCCTTCGGGGATCGGCTCGAATCCGGGCTGGAACCCGCTCCGCGGCGCGAGGGCCGGTTCCGGCCGCGCGGCAATCCGGAGCTGCTGCGCGTCCAGCGCGACAGCGAGCAGGCGCATCTGGTGTTCGGCACCCGCGCCTTCGGCCGGCACGAGGGTGAGAAGCGCTGGCCGCTGTCGGTGCTCAACACGGTGCTGGGCGGCGGGCTGAGTTCGCGGCTGTTCCAGCGCATTCGGGAAGAGCGCGGCCTGGCGTACTCGGTGTACTCCAGCGTCGACACCTTCGCCGACACCGGCGCGTTCTCGGTCTACCTCGGCTGCCAGCCCGAAAACCTGGGCCGCGTAGCGAGTTTGGCGCGCGGGGTGCTCGAGGAGGTGGCCGCCGACGGTATCACCGACGCCGAATGCGCCCGCGCCAAGGGTTCGCTGCGGGGCGGTCTGGTGCTGGGTCTGGAGGATTCCGGCTCGCGCATGAACCGGATCGGCCGCTCGGAACTCAGCTACGGCAATCACCGCAGCGTGTCCGAAACCCTCGCTCGCATAGACGAAGTCACCACCGACGAGGTCTCCCGGATCGCGGCCGCCCTGCTCGCCCGTCCCTTCGGCGTCGCGGTGGCCGGACCCTACCGCCGCACCCGCGACCTGCCCGCCGCCGTGCGTCGTCTCGTGGACTGAAATCGCTACTCGGCAGTAGTCCCGCCTGGCCGGTGAGGTATGCCCGTTTGTGGCTATGATCACCTCGCCGGAATGGGAGGGGTTGTGCTTTCTCCAGGTGAGAACTTCGCCGGGTACGTGATCGAGCGAGAGCTGGGGCGCGGCGGCATGGGGGCCGTGTACCTGGCCCGGCATCCGCGGCTGCCCCGGTGGATCGCGCTGAAGGTGCTGAACTCGGAGTACCACGGCGACACCGCGACTCACACCCGCTTCGAGCGCGAGGCCGACCTCGCCGCCCGGCTCAATCACCCCGGCGTGGTCACGGTGTACGACCGGGGTGTCGAGCACGGGCGGCTGTGGATCGCCATGCAGTACGTCGACGGCACCGAGGCCGAGGCGGTGACCGATATGTCGCCCGAGCGGGCGGTGGAGATCGTGAGTGCCACCGCCGACGCCCTCGACTACGCGCACCGGGTGGGCGTGCTGCACCGAGATGTGAAGCCCGCCAATATCCTGCTGGCCCGCGAGACCCGGGAACAGCAGGCCGGAGTGTTGCTCACCGACTTCGGGATCGCGCGTCTGCAGGAGGACACCGGACGCCTCACCGGTTCCGGCTCGGTGATGGCGACGTTGGCCTACGCCGCGCCGGAGCAGCTGCAGAATCACCCGGTCGACCACCGGTCGGACCAATACTCGTTGGCCTGCACGCTGTTTCGGCTGCTGACCGGGGTGCCGTTGTTCCCGGCCGCCGATCTCGGGGCCATTGTCAAGTCGCACCTGTACGACAGGCCGCCGTCGGTCGCGAGCCTGCGGCCCGGGCTGCCCACGGCGCTGGATCCGGTGCTGGCGCGGGCGCTGGCGAAGAATCCGGAAGAGCGATACCCGTCGTGTTCGGAGTTCGCGGCGGCGGCGCAGCGGGCGCTGGCGGCCGGGGTCGCGGCGGGCGCGCGGCCGGAACACGCCCCGGAAACGCCTGTACGCCCAGCGAATTCACCTGCCACCCGCCGGGGCACCAGAGGCACGGGTCCGCGCTCGGCACCGGTGGCCACGTCGGCCCAGCGACGTCCGGCGCAGTCGGATACCGGAGCGCGGCGGGTGCCGCAGTCGGATACCGGGGCACAGCGGCGGGCGTCAGCGACCCCGGTGGCCCTGCGCTCGGGACGGCTGACCGATATCCCGGATCTGTTCCAGCCGCCCACCGGCCGGTATCCGAAAGCGCCACCGGCGGAGGCGACTTCGCCGCGGTCGGTGCGCCGCTGGCCAATCGGGGTGCGGACGGTGCTGCTCGGCACCTGCTTGACGGCCGCGCTGGGACTGGCGGTCTTCCTGTTCACACCGTTGGGCAAGTCGGAGAAGCCGAAGGAGCCCGTCGCCGAGATCGGCGAGATCAGTGCGCAATTCCCGGGACTGGTTCCCCGGACGCCCGAGCTCGGTGCGGGTTATCGCGCCGCGAGTTGCCGGGTGGTGGATCACGACACCAAGGATTTTCTGCCGCCGTGGGCCTTCGAAGGGTGGTCGGCGGCCTGGGACTGCCAGTACTCGGCCGACCACGATGTCCGCGAGTACGTCCTGTTCGCCTACGGTTCGGGTGCGGCGGCCCGCGCGGTGGCGAATCGAATCCACCCGGCGGGCAGCACCTTCGAGAACCTTTCCTTCAAGGAGTACTGCGGCGCAAAGCAATACACCAATCTGCGCTTCGATTCCGTTCCGGACGTGCCCTCCACCGCCTTCGCCACCACCTTCTTCGACGATCCCGCGCGGGAGAAGTTCCTGCTGTACACCCGGGGCAATCCGGCCACCCAGAGCGGTGTGGTCGACTGGTGGAAGTCTCTGCCGCTCACCCGATCCTGATCGATGGCGACGAGCGCCACACCGCGCGGGCCTCGGACCAGCTGGAATGTACTGCTAGGTTCGATAGCGGGACAGCGGAAGGACGCGTCATGTCGAATCGGTACGCGCGGATCGCCTTCTCGGCAGCGGCGCGGGAACGTCAGAGGATCGCGGGGAGCTACCGGGACTACGGCGCCCAGCTCGAGAGCGGGCGCGACGAGCCGCAACCGCTCGAGCTGCGTGAGATGGGATTCATCCGCGCGGCCGACTCCTTCTTCCTCGGCACCGCCACCCCGGACGGCTGGCCGTACATCCAGCATCGCGGCGGGCCCAAGGGTTTCGTCCAGGTCCTCGACGAGCGCACTCTCGCCTTCGCCGACCTGTCGGGCAACCGCCAGTACGTCACTGTGGGCAACCTCACCGAGAACGACCGCGTCGCCCTGTTCTTCATCGACTACCCGGTGCGCGAGCGGCTGAAGGTCTACGGCCGCGCTCGCATGGTCGAGCGTATCGAGGATCCCGAGCTGGTCGACCGGGTGTCGGGGGCATACACCGGCGCGATCCAGAAGATCGCCGAGCGAGCGATCGTCGTCACCGTCGAGGCCTGCAACTGGAACTGCGTCAAATACATCCGCCCCCGTTTCACCAAGGAACGTCTCGACGAGGCCATCGCCCTGGAACGCCGCTATGCCGCCGCCGAGCAGCAGCGGCTGACCTCGGAGATCGAGGACCTGCGCCGCGAAAACGAGTCGCTGCGAGCGCAATTGGCCGCCGCCCGCGTCACCGCGGGATGATGTGGTGCGGGCGAGATCGTTCTGCCGGTCAGTGGTGACCCGGCCAGGCGGCGTCCTGATCGGCCCGGAATGCCGCGAGATCAACTGTCGGCGTGTCGCCTGACGTGGCGACGAACTGTTGTCGGGTCACGAATCGCTCTCCCGCGCGGCCGGGGTGTTCGCGTCGGCCGGGGTGTCATCGCGTTCACGATTCACGGCCGCCAGTACTGCGGCGAGCAGGCCGGGGAGGGCGGTGTCCAGGTCGGCGGAGCGCAGGCGCAGGTGGGTGTTGCCGTCGATGGTGACGCGGGCGGTGACGCCGGCCTCGCGCAGGATCTTGAAGTGGTGGGCGGCGGTCGATTTGCTGATGCCGTCGTAGGTCAGGCTGCAGCGCAGCGGGGTGCCGGCATTGGCCAGGCGCCGGACGATCTCCAGGCGGATCGGGTCCTGTAATGCGCCGAGCACCGCGGGCAGCGGGGCCACCGCGGGCAGCGCTTCGGTGTCGGGCATGAGCTACCTCACTCGGATATCTAGTTTGATAATCGTCGAACCCCGCGTAGGGTTTGGTTCGATCATAATCAAACTTACCTGATGGAGGGTTCGATGGCATCGGCAACGGTGGTTACGACTCGAGCCGAACAGGGCAGCCAGACCTGGGCCTACGCGCTCGTCCTCGCGGCCAGCGGTGTGGCGCTTGGCGTTTCGGGCGCACCGGCCCCGCTGTACGGGATCTATCAGCAGAGCTGGCATTTCTCCCCGCTCACCACGACCTTCGTCTTCGCCGCCTACGCGGTCGCGGCGCTGGGCGCGGTGCTGGTGTCGGGGCGGATCTCGGACGTGGTGGGCCGCAAGCCGGTCCTGCTGGGTGCGTTCGCGCTCATGATCGTGGGCCTGGTGGTGTTCCTGCTCGCCGACAATGTGGCCATGCTGCTGCTGGCCCGGGCGATGCACGGGGCCGCGGTCGGCGCGACCGTGGTCGCGGGCGCGGCGGCGCTGCTGGATCTGCGGCCGCAGCAGGGCGCGCGGTCCGGGCAGCTGTCCGGGGTAGCCTTCAATGTCGGTATGGCCGTGGCGATTCTGGGTTCGGCGGTGCTGGCCCAGTACGCGCCGCATCCGCTGCGCACGCCGTATGTGGTGATCACGCTGGTGTGTGTGCTCATCGCGGCGGGTGTGCTGGCGCTGCGGGAGCCGCACGGGGCGCGGCAGAAGCAGCGCATCACCATTGCCAAACCGGCTGTGCCGCAGGAGATCCGCGGTGACTTCTGGTTCTCGGCGCTGGGCGTGATGGCGGCCTGGTCGGTGCTGGGTGTGCTGCTGTCGCTGTATCCGTCGCTGGCCTCGGCCAAGACGGGCATCCACAATCTGGTCTTCGGCGGCGCGGTAGTGGCCTCGACAGCGACCGCGGGTGCGATCGCGCAGGCCATCGCGGGCGGGATTCCGGCCCGGCGCGCGGCCATCGCCGGCGATATCGGCATGGCGATCGCGCTGGTGATCACGATTCCGGCGCTGAACACCCACAACTGGGTGCTGGTGCTGCTGGCAGGATTCGCCCTGGGCGGCACCTTCGGGCTCGGCTTCGGCGGATCGCTGCGGCACCTGTCCAACGTTGTCCCGCAGCACAAGCGGGGTGAGACCATGTCCGCCTACTACCTGCTGGCCTACTCGGCCATGGCGGTGCCGACCGTGGTGGCGGGCTGGGCGGCCACCACCTGGGGGCTGAGCACGGTGTTCCCCTGGTTCGTGGTCGTGGTGGCGCTGGCGTGCCTGGGTGCCGCCGGTATCGGGCTGCGCCGCAATGCGGAGGCCGCGGAGGTGGAGCAGCCCGTGGAGGCGGCGACGGCCGCCTGATTTCCCGAATGGCCATGCCTGCGTCCGCCCGGTGACCCTGTGTCGCCGGGCGGACGCCGTATGTGGCGCCAGGCGGATACGACGCTGCTGCCGGTCGGAGGCGGTGCTGCCGCCGCGTCGACTTTGTGCCGCCGCCGCACATGCACACCACCTTCTCGGTGAAACGGTTTGGTGTGTCGCGATTTTCGGGTGCGCGAGGTCGCGGTGGAATTGTCGCATCCCATGCGTGACCGGGCCGGGGTCGCTATTGTTCGGCTATGCGGCGGTGGAGGTTCGGTGGGGTGGTGAGCCGGACGGTACACCGGTCGGGTCTGATGGTGTCGGCGGTGGTGGCCGTGCTCGGCGGGCTCGCCGTCGCGGGCATCACCTGGTGGGTGCTGTGGCACTTCTTGGGCGCGCGGGCCGAGACGCCGAATCAGCTGGATCTGAGCAAGATTTCGCTCGCCGTGACGGCGGGTGTCTTCGGAGCGGTCGCCCTGGTGGTGGCCTACCGGCGGCAGCGTGATGCCGAGCGCGGGCGCTTCGCCGACGTCTTCGGGGCCGCCGCCCGTCAGCTCGGGGATCCCGATGTGGCGGTGCGCATCGCCGGGGTCTACGCCATGGCCGGGGTGGCCGACGAATTCTCCGCCCGCTGGCGGCGGCAGCAGTGCGTGGATGTGCTGTGCGGGTACCTGCGGCTGCCGTATCAACCGGAGGAGGGGGCCAGCCACCTGGTCTCCAGATCGCAGCGCATCGAGGATCACGGCACGGCCGTGGAACGGGTGTACACCTATCGCCAGAACGATCGGCAGGTCCGCGACACCATCGTGCGGGTGATCGCGGAGCATCTGCGGCCCGCTGCCGAAACACCATGGTGCGGCTGTGATTTCGACTTCTCTGACGCTGTGTTCGAGCACGCCGACTTCCGGCACGCAGTGTTCGCGGGCCGCAACACCCGCTTCACCAACGCCATGTTCCTCAGCGGTCGCACCGTGTCCTTCGAGCGGACGCGGTTCCTGGGCGAGCGGGTCACCTTCCGCGGGGCCGTCTTCCGCGGTATGGCCGTCTTCGACCGGGCGGTCTTCGCGCCCACCGAGGTCGACCGGACCGACCGCGAGAATGCCGGAGCCACCTTCACCGAGGCCACTTTCGGTGGCGGCGTGAGTTTCGAGGGCGCGCAATTCCGCGGCGTGCGAACGGCATTCGACCGCGTCACCTTCGCGGGCGAGCCCGCCGTCTTCGCCGAGGCCGGCTTCGGCGCGGCCCTGACCACCTTCGAACGCGCCGTGTTCGACGGCGACCGGGTCAGTTTCACCGGTGCCGAATTCACCGGCGTGCGGGTTACTTTCGCCGGTTCCCGCTTCTACTCCGAGTCCTGTTCGTTCGACGGCACCCGGCTGGGCGCGCAGGTGCGGTGGCGCACCGGCCGCACCCGGGAGGTGTCCTTCGCCCGGGCCGAGTACCACGGGAAGGTCTCCTTCGCCGATGCCGTGTTCGCGGGGCGGTCGGTGATCTTCGCGGGTGGCGACTTCTTCGGCGACATCTCCTTCCGCCGCGTCTCCTTCGATGCCCGCGCCATCACCTTCGAACAGCCCCGGGCGTGGGTCGGCGTCCACTTCGACTGGGACGCCAGTCCTGCCACCAAACCGGCCAATATCACCCCGACGCCCTGGCCGCCCGCGCTCGCCGAGTCCACCCCCGAACTCGCCTCCTGAGCCCGTCGCGGGCTGTTCGCCGGTTTTGCCCGAAGCTCACCGGTGGGATAGCTTGCAGACGAGTTGAGTTGAGACAGGGGATTGTGTGGTGGGGAGCCACGGCGTCGGTTGGGTTGCCGGTGTGGCGGTGCTGCTGCTCTGCCTCGCGGCGCTGGTCGCGAGCCGGGCGCGACAGACACCGCATCGGGCGAGCCGCGGGACGCGCGCGATGGCAGCGGGCTCGGCCCTGGCCGGCTGGGTGCTGGTATTCGGCGCGATGACCGCCATGATCTCGCCGCTGCCCCGGGACACCGTCGTGGGCAAGGCGATTGCCGCGCCACCGGAACTCGTACAGGCCGGGCTGCCGACCACCGCCGCCAAGCCCGACGCCCCCGATCCGATGGCCGCTCTGAAGGCGGGTGACTGCGTCGAGGTGCCCATCAAGCAGGCCAAGGACGCCTCCGGCGCACCGAGTTGGAAGGCCGGCTCGCCGGAGCCGTCGGACTGCAACTCGGTGGACGCGAACTACCGGGTGCTGCAGAACGGCCCGGACCCCTGCTCGGGCCCGCTGTACACGCTGGAATCCGCACCCAAGGACAAGACCGGCAAGGCCCGCTACCACCTGTGCCTGACCTTCGACTGGCGGACCGGAGTCTGCTACGACACCGTCGATATGGATGTCCCGTCCAAGGTCGTCTGCGGGACTCCGGGTGACCACATCGTGCAGGCGACCGCGGTGCTCGAGGGCACCACCTCGGGTGCGGGCTGTCCGCGCGACGGCCGTGGCGCGGTCTGGGTGGTCTGGAACAAACTCGAGCTCACCGTGTGCTTCCGCGGCGGCGACGACCCGGGCAAGTGAGCGCGATTACGGCGCGCGCCGTCCGACGGTGATGAGGTCGGGGATCAGCCACGACGGCAGCGGCCGGGTGATCTTGCGCTGATCGACGACCTCGAATCCGGCGTGCTGCAGCAGTTTCCGGGTCTCGCGCGGTGAGGGCGCGTGGGCCGGGAAGCGCGGGCTGCGTGTGAGCCGCTGAATGGGACGTGAGGTCGGGCCGGAGGGATGCATGGTCGCGATGGCGACGAGCCCGCCGGGGGCCAGCACCCGATGGAATTCGCGCAGCGCGACCGGGTGATCGAAGAAGTGGAAGGCGCTGGTGCTCACGACCGCGTCCAGTTCGCCCGCGGCGAAGGGCAGATGCTCGGCGGCGGCCTGCCGCCACTGCACGGCGGCGGAGCGGGCGCGGGCCTGGGCCAGCATGCCCGGCGAGGCATCCACGCCGTAGACGGCCTCGGGGCGCAGTTCACGCTGGATGCGGGCGGTGAGAATGCCGGTGCCGCAGCCGATGTCGGCAATGCGGCGCGATCCGGCGGTGCGGAGTTCGGCGAGGACCTGATCCTGCGGCGGGCGGTAGACGACGTGCTGCAGGGCGGCGATGTCGTAGGCGCGGGCGACGTTGCCGAAGAACTGCGTCACCACCTGATTGCAGGCTCGATTGCCGATGGTCAGCGATGTGCTCATGGATGCTCCTGTCCGGCCTCCATGGAAGCAGATTTCGCACTGTCTGGGAAGGTGCGATGGAGTAGCGTCGGGCGCATGAGGATTCGTGGTGCCGTCCTGGAACGTATCGGAGCCCAGACGCCCTTCGCCGACTCGAAGCCGATCACCATCAGCGAGCTGGAGCTGGGCGAACCCGGACCCGGCGAACTGCTCGTCAAGATCGAGGCGGCCGGGCTGTGCCACTCGGATCTGTCCGTGGTCGACGGCAACCGGGTGCGGCCGGTGCCGATGCTGCTGGGCCACGAGGCATCCGGCCGCATCGAGGCGGTCGGCCCCGGCGAGAGCGACCTGCGCGTCGGTCAGCGGGTCGTCATGACCTTCCTGCCCCGCTGCGGCGAGTGCGCCGGCTGCGCCACCGACGGCCGCACCCCCTGCGAACCCGGCAGCCTCGCCAACAACACGGGCGAATTGCTGGCCGGCGGAAGGCGATTGCTGCGTGACGGCGCGGAAGTCCATCACCACCTGGGTGTTTCGGCCTTCGCCACGCACGCCGTCGTGGACCGCCGCTCGGTGGTTCCGGTCGACGACGATGTCCCACCCGAGGTGGCCGCCGTCCTCGGCTGCGCCGTCCTCACCGGCGGTGGCGCCCTGCTGAATTCGGCGAAGCCCGGTCCCGCGGACCGCATCATGGTCGTCGGCCTCGGCGGCGTCGGCATGGCCGCGGTGCTCGTGGCAGCGGCGCTGCGGGCCGGCACCGACCGCGAAGTCATCGCGGTCGACACCGTCCCCGACAAACTGAAGACCGCCCTGGAACTCGGCGCCACCGCCGCCTACACCCCCCAGCAAATCGCCGCCGACAACATCCAGGCCGAGGCGGTCATCGAAGCCACGGGCAACATCCGAGCCTTCGAAACCGCCGTAGCCGCAACAGCTCCCGGCGGCGTCACCGTCACCGTAGGCCTCCCCGCCCCTGACGCCCGCGCCTCCATCTCCCCCCTCGCCCTGGTCGCCCAGGGCCGCGCCATCATCGGCAGCTACCTCGGCTCCGCCGTCCCCGCCCGCGACATCCCCGAATTCGTCCGCATGTGGCGCGCGGGCAACCTCCCCGTCGAACGCCTCGTCTCCTCCCACATCCGCCTCGAAGACATCAACCACGCCATGGACGAACTGGCCGCCGGCCACGCCCTCCGCCAGGTGATCCTCTTCGACTGACCCGCCCGATCCCTGCGCAGTTCAGAGTTCGGCCTGCTCCGCGGCCCATGCCGCGATCTGTGCGCGCGAGGTGAACCCCAGTTTGGTCAGGATATGTTCCACGTGTGCGTTGGCGGTGCGTGGTGAAATCACCAGCCGGGCCGCGATCGCCCGGTTGGTCAGGCCGTCCGCGACGAGATCGGCGACCTGGCGTTCACGCTTGGTCAGTTTTACCCCGGAACGGAGGGGCGCCGCGGCCGCTTCGGCTTGCTCGCCGAGCGCGAAGCCCACTGCGGCATCGAAACTCAGTGCGGCGCCTTCCTGATGGGCCGCCTCGAAGGCACGCGCGCCGAGCGTCTCGCGACTGCGGCGGGTGAATTCCTCGTGGTAGACGAGCATATTGGGCAACATCGAGATGGAACTGCCACCGATGCGGCTGAGCGTATCGGCGGCGCCCAGCAGGGTAGCGGCGCGGCGGGCATCGCGCTGCTCGGTCGCGATCCACGCCAGCGCCTCCAGACAGATGGTGGCGACGACCGGATCGGACACCAGCCGGGCCGCTCGAATTCCCTCCTGCAACAGAGAGGTGGCGCGATCGGGCTCACCCGTTCGCCACACGGCGAATCCCATTGCCCACAGCACCCACGATCGATACACCGTCTCACCGGCGGATTCGGTGATCGCGAGCGCCTTCTCGAGGCCTGCGAGAGCCCGCGGGATATCGCCCTGTTGGGCGTAAACCCAGCCGAGCGAAATCTGGGCGTCCAGCTGCGATTTGAGGTCACCGGATGCCTCGTAGATGTCGATGGCATCGGCCAGCAGGGCGGTACCCGCGTCAGCCGGATTGTCCGCTCCGCCCGTGAGGAAATAATTTCCCTTGGCGTGGGCGAGCAGGGCCGCTACGAGTGGGTCCGCCGTCTGATCGGCCAGTGCCTCGAGTTGCGCCACGTGCTCGGCGGCGGCCGGTAGGTCACCCTGCAGGACGGCCATCGTGGCGGCCCCGCAGCGAGCCTTGGCCCGCCCCAGCGGCGGTGCATCGGTCGATTGGGCCAGCGCGCGCTCGTACCAGCGGCGTCCCTCGCTGAGCCGCCCACGCAAGGTCCAGAACATGTACAGGGCGGTGACGATCCGCAACGCGGTGTCGCCCGACTCGGACAGACTGAATTCCAGCGCGTTTCGCAGATTCGGCAGCTCCCGCTCCAACCGGGCAATCCACTGGAGCTGGTGCGGGCCGATCCATTCCGCTTCCACCTGGAGTGCCAGCCGCATACACCAATCCCGATGCCGTCGAACGTATTCCGGGTATCTCCCGCTGTCCTCGGCCTGCTCCCTGCCGTATTCCTGAACGGTCTCGAGCATCCGGAAGCGGACCGTGCCCTCGGTTTCCTCGCGGATCAGGATCGACTTGTCCACCAGTGCGGACAAGGTGTCGAGCAATTGCGTTTCGGTCATCTCACCGCCGCACATCTGCTCTACCGCATCGAGCTCGAAAGTGCCTGCGAACACCGACAGTTGGTCCCACAACCGCTGCTCGGCCGGTGTGCACAGGTCATAGCTCCAGTCGATGCACCACCGCAGGGTCTGCTGCCGCATCGGGGCACCACGACTCCCGCGAGTCAACAGCGCATAGCGGTCGTCGAGCCGGGTCAGGATCTGCTCGGGAGACATGGTGCGGAGCCGGGCCGCGGCCAGCTCGATCGCCAATGGCAGCCCGTCGAGTCGAGTGCAGATCCCGGCCACACTGTGCATGGAGTTATCGGTTACCTCGAAGCCCGGCACGGCCTCGGCGGCTCGCTCGGCGAACAATGTCACCGCGTCGTGGCGGGTCACCGTGCGCAGCCCGGGTTTGCTCGCCATATCGGGAATCCCCAAGGGCGGCACCACGAACACCGCTTCCCCGCTGACGCCGAGTGCCTCGCGGCTGGTCGCCAGAATCCGCACGTCCGGGCAGGTCCGGAGCAGCGATTCGGTCAGCGCCGCGGCCGCTTCGATCACGTGCTCGCAGTTGTCCAGTATCAGCAGCAGATTGCGCTCGGACAAGAACTCCAGCAGCACCTCGAGCGTCGGCCGGGCACTCTGGTTTCGCAGACCGAGTGCGGTGGCCACGACATCGACCAGAAGTGTTTCATCGCGCAGATCACTCAACTCGATCAGCCGCGCACCGTCGGTGAAATTTCGCTGCACCTTGTCGGCGACCTGCAGCGCGAGCCGTGACTTGCCGACCCCGCCGATACCGGTCAGCGTCACCAGACGTGACCCCGCCAGCAGGTTCTTGATTTCGGTCAGCTGGATCCGCCGGTCGACGAAGCTGCTCAGCTCGATCGGCAGGTTCCCGGTACGGCTCCCCGCCGCGGGCACCGGCGTGACGACCGATGCGGGCTCGGCTGCCGGTTCGGGCGGCAGCGTCATCGCATCGACCCGGAAACCGTGATCGCGCTCTACCTGGCGTAGTTGCTCGCCCAACTCCGCGGCGGTGGGGCGGTCGCGTGGTTCGCGGGACATGGCCGCCGCGATCACCGCGGAGACGTCGTCGGGAATTCCTTGCCTCCGCAGATCCGGTACCGGTTGCTGGGTGATTCGCAGGAATTGCGCGACGACCTCCTCGCCGCTGCGGCGTTCGTAGGCCGCATGCCCGGTCAGCGCGCAGAACAGTGTGGCGCCCAGCCCGTACACATCCGAGGCCCGGCTCGGGGCGTCACCACCGAGGACCTCCGGTGCGGTGAACGCCGGCGACCCGGTGATCGTACCGGTCGCGGTTTGGAATCCACCGGTGATGTGGGCGATCCCGAAATCGGTCAACGCGGGCTCACCGTAGTCGGTGAGCAGGATGTTTCCCGGCTTGATATCGCGGTGCAGCACCCCGGCCCGATGCGCGGTTTCCAGCGCCCCGGCGATTTTCACCCCCAGGTGCAGCACCTCTGCCAGCGACAACGGGCCGTCGCGGCGCAGGCGCGCATCGAGGGACCCGCGAGCGTGATAGGGCATGACCAGGTACGGATGACCACTCGCGGTCTCACCGACCTCGAGCATGTCGACGATATTCGGGTGCCCGGTCAGCCGCCCCATCGCACGCTGCTCGCGAAAGAAACGCTCCCGATTCTCCTCCAGCTCGCCGGTCAGCACCTTCACCGCGACCGTGCGACCCGCAGCCGGCTGAGTGCAGCGGAACACCTCCCCGAAACCGCCCCGCCCGATCTCCTCGGCCTCCTCGAAACCCGCAGCACGCAACTCCGTGACGACATCGACATCACGCTGCGTCATGAACAGATCTCTCTCGACCATCGGCCACTCGTGATCTCCCCACCGGGCACCAGCCACAATATCCCGAGTGGTCTGTTCTCCGCACGCTGTTCGCCGTCTGGCGGAGGCGGCCTTCCTACCGTCGGCCGTACCCGGGGCGGCGGCCGACGGTTTCGGGGACTGTCTGGGTTGTTACTTGCCGGGGTTGGCGGCCTATGCGGGGTCTTTGCAGTAGGCGAGGTCGGGCGGGCAGGGAGCAAGGATCGTGGAGAAGTACTGGATCGCGGAGAACAGTGTGATGGGCCCGCCGGCGACGACGAGTCCGGCCATCGTTCCGACGGCACCGAGGGTGGCGGCACCCAGGACGCAGCCCGCGATGGTGGCGCCGACGAAGGGGACGAGCAGTGCCATGACGGGACTGGTGAGCACGGCACCGGCGGCCGCACCGACCAGACACCCGACGCCCGCGCCGAGTACAGCGCCCAGGACCGCGCTGACGGCGGCTCCGATGGCTGCGCGCTGGGCGAACACGCCGAGGGCTTGGTTGTCACGGGGAGTGAAGGATTCGGCGATCTGGGTGGCGGCCCGATCGGTGGTGATGGTCTGGCCGGGGGTGACGGCCTGCGCGGCCGGCACGGGTTGTCCGGCGGTCTTGTCGGGGGTGAGCGTTACTGTGCCACCGTTGATTCGGGCGGCGATCGGGTAGGCGGTGTTGTCGATGCGGTAGGTGAGCGGGATCGCGGCGACCGGCCGGTCGGTGGGATCGGTGAGGACGAGTTGGTCTCCGGCGAGCTTCAAGGCTCCGCCGCTGATGGTCAGCAGCGCGGCATCGCCTTGACGCGTGACTTCGTAATGGACGTCGGCATTTTCGGCGTGGCCGGGTTGCGGGGCGGCGTTGGCGGTCGCGGCGGTCAGCGCGAGGGCGGTCGCGGCGAGCACGGCGGTGGTGGTTTTCCTCATCGGGTGTTTTCCTCGGTTCATCGGTGTACTTCCATCGTGGAAGGCTTTGTGCGCGAGACCAGTTCGTTGATGGTCAGGCGGCCGGACGGCTCGTTTCCAAGCGGGCGAGGCTGCGCAGTCCGGCCGGGTAGGCGTATCTGCCCACGGCCAGGGCGGCGATGGCGCCGATATACGCGAGCGGAACCAGGCGCAGCGCGGCGGCGAGCCCGTAACGGTCGGCGAGCAGGCCCACGACCAGCGGCCCGAGGGCGAGTCCGAAGATGTTGTTGGCCAAGGTCACCGTGGCGAGAGCGGTCGCCCGCAGGCTGGCGTGGGTGAGGCTGGCGACCATCGAGGTCGTCGCTCCCGCCGATCCGGCGGCGGTCACCGCTCCCAGCGCCAGGATGGTCAGTTGGCCGGTGCCGGTGCCGAGGCTGAAAGCGATGGTGAGCAGGGCCAGCGAGACCGCGCAGTAGACCAGTGCGCTGCTCCATTGACGTATCGGGTGCTGTCGGCCGACGCGGTCGGTGACGATGCCGCACACAATCATTCCGGTCCCGATAAGCAGTACATATCCCGCGGCCACAAGTCCGGCGCGGTCGGTGGGCATGGAATAGGAGCGGTTGAAGAAGCTCGGCAGCCAGGCCATCAGCACGGCCGCGACGAACAGTTGCAGACCGCCGCCGACATAGGCGCACCACACCGACACCGATGAGAACAGGCTCGAGAGCGGTGCCCGCACGGCGCCGCCGGTCGGCGTGGCGGCCGCTTCGTCGGTCGCCGGTGATTCGGCGAAAGTGTGTCGGCGCAAAGCGGATTCGGTGACCACCATGCGGAACGCGCCGACCAGCAGCAGCCCGAGACCGGCCATCAGGGCGAAGGTCCCGCGCCAGCCGATGTGCGCGGCGACGACGCCGCCCAGCGCGACACCCACGACCGCCCCGAAGGAGCCGCCCGCCAGGAACGCCCCGCTCAGGGAGGCGCGCAGGTGCGGGGCGAACACCGCCAGCATCACCGCGGCGCCGACGCTGCCATCACTTCGCCTGGTCGCCGCCTTCCGGTGGCGCGAACGAAATCGAACCGCCGACCTTGGAGAATCATCTCCGGGACCGCTTCGCGCAGGCGGCTCAGCATCTCGTTGAACATGAATACCTGCGATCCCTGACCCCGGTCGGCGAATCCACCGCCGAGCAAGCGCGCGCCATCATCGAAACACTGCTGCCCACCCACGGCAACACCACGTCTACAAGCTGACCGGCTACACCGGCTAGCCCACCGACCTGACGACCGCCAGCCCTGCGTTCCGGCGTGTCTCCGACCCGATAGGCTCGACCCGTTGCTGATTGGGCGGAGTGAAGGAGACCAGGTGACCACGAACCGGATCCGGGTGGGTGTGCTGGGTGCGCGCGGCAAGGTCGGGCAGGCCATTTGTGCCGGGGTCGAGGCGGCCGCGGATCTGGAGCTGGTGGCGCAGGTCGACAAGGGCGACTCGCTGGAGGCGTTCACGGCCGCCGGAACCGAGGTCGTGGTCGACTTCACGCACCCGGATGTGGTGATGCCCAATCTGAAGTGGCTGGTGGAGAACGGGATTCACGCCGTGGTCGGCACCACCGGCTTCGACGCCGAGCGGCTGGACCAGGTGAAGGGCTGGCTGGCCGCCAAGCCCGAGGTCGGGGTGCTGATCGCGCCGAACTTCGCCATCGGCGCCGTGCTGAGCATGCGGTTCGCCGAGCAGGCCGCGCGCTTCTTCGACTCGGTCGAGGTCATCGAGCTGCACCATCCGAACAAGGCGGACGCGCCATCGGGCACCGCCTTCCGGACCGCCGCGCTCATCGCCGCGGCCCGGGAGAAGGCGGGTGTGGGCCGCAGCCCCGACGCCACCAGCCAGGAGCTGGAGGGTGCGCGCGGCGCGGACGTGGACGGCGTACGGGTGCACTCGGTGCGGCTGGCCGGACTGGTCGCGCACCAGGAGGTGCTGTTCGGCACGCAGGGGGAGACGCTGACCATCCGCCACGATTCGCTCGACCGCACCTCCTTCGTGCCCGGTGTGCTGCTGGGCGTGCGCAAGACGCCGCTGCGCCCCGGTCTCACCGTGGGCATCGACCCGCTGCTCGACCTGTGAGCGCGCCCGCCGCGAATCCCGCCGACGGCAACGGCCGCGAGGTCTTCAAGCGGGTCGGTTTCATCGCGGCCCTGGTGGTGGTGCTCGGGTTCTACTTCGTGCTGCTGGGCCGGATCGGGATCGACCTGATCGCCACCGGTAAGCCGGCCGCGGTGGGCCTGGGCATCGGCGTGTTCATCCTGCCGGTGCTGGGCGTGTGGATCGTGGCGACCAGTGTCCGCGCCGCCTTCGCGCACCAGCACCTGGCCCGCCGCATGCACGAGGAGGGCGGCGAGCTGGATGTCTCCGATCTGCCGCGCCGCCCGTCCGGACGTATCGAAAAGGCTGCTGCCGATGCGCTTTTCGAGCAGGTGAAGCAGGAATTCGAGGCGGACCCGCAGAACTGGCGTACCAACTACCGCGCCGCCCGCGCCTACGATTACGCCGGCGACCGCACCCGCGCACGCGAAATGATGAAGCGCGCAGTGGAATTGGAGCGTGGGGACCGGCCCGGGGCACGGTAGCCGCGATTTCGCAGGAAACCTGCCGGTAGGTTGCGACCGGGGTAAAGTCCGCCCGGTGAGGTTCAAGGTGGGTTATGCGCTGGCGATAGCCTGCGCAACGATGGGGTCGCCTGCGGTGGGGTCGGCGATGGCACGCGCGGACGACGCGCCGTCCTGCATCGAGTCGGAGAACGACTACAAACTGGAGTGGCAGGTCAGCTGGTCGATCTACGAGGCCGAGCAGCAGAATCCGGCCGACGGCCGATCGGTGACCGAGGTGGATCTGCCGGTCACCATCGCCGCGCCGCTGGACAAGGTGTGGGACGTGTACACCGATGTCCGCAACGGTATCGGCCGCCACTCGTTCCTGAAGGACATCATCGTCCACCGCACCTGCGATGACGGTGACACGCAGATCGCGGATTTCACCGCGCTCGAGGACATTCCGATGGGCCCGGTCACCTTCCCTGGGCACACCCAGGCCGAGCAGCGCCTGCACCCGGACGAGCACTACTACACCACCGACAGCTGGGACGTCCCGAACGTGACCACCCACCAGCTGATCACCTTCACCGACAACGGCGACGGCACCACCACCGTCAACGAGCATCTGACCTTCGTCGCCGACGCGGCCCTGATCGACTTCACCGCCGACAACGGGGTGGCCGCGCACCAGGCGACGCAGGAGGGCATCAAGCGTGATATCGAAAGCGGCGCGCTCTGAGGCGGTTTCGCCCGACAGCAGCGAACCGGTGATATCGCCCGGCATGCAAATACGGCCCGGAACCTGTTGGTTCCGGGCCGTATTCGTGGTGCCGCCGACGCGTCCGGTGGTACCCCACACCGGAAGGGAGATCCGGGCACCCGTGACGGGCGGGTCCCCGGTGGAGAGTCGGTGTGCGGTTCCGGCCGCACCGGCGTTCCCGGTACCGGGGTGATCGCGCAATCACCCCGGGCCACAGTGGTTTTCGGGTTCGCCGTGCCGTCAGGACGCGGGATGCACCGTGCGCCAGTGCTCGGCGATGTCGATGCGCCGCGCCAGCCACACCTTCTCGTGTGACTGCACGTAATCCAGGAAGCGCTCCAGCGCCTTGGCCCGCGCCGGCTTGCCGATGATGCGGCAGTGCAGGCCGACCGACAGCATCTTCGGCGCACCCGCCGCGCCCTCGGCGTAGAGCACGTCGAAGGCGTCCTTCAGATAGGTGAAGAACTCCTCGCCGTTGGCGAATCCGGCGGGGGAGGAGAAGCGCATGTCATTGGATTCGAGCGTGTACGGCAACACGAGGTGATCCTGGCCGGAGACCTTCACCCAGTAGGGGAGATCGTCTGCGTAGGAATCGGAGTCGTAGACGAAGCCGCCGTGCTCCACCACCAGCTCGCGGGTCTGCGGCGAATCGCGCCCGGTGTACCAGCCCTTGGGCGCCTCACCGAAGAGCTTGGTGATGATGCGCACCGCCTCTTCCATGTGCGCGCGCTCGGTCTCGGCATCCACCATCTGGTAGGAGATCCAGCGCAGACCGTGCGAGCAGATGTCGTAGCCATTGCGCTTGAACGCCGCGACGGCCTCCGGATTGCGTTCCAGCGCCCGTGCCACCCCGAAGATGGTCAGCGGAATATCGCGGGATTCGAACAGCCGCAGCACCCGCCAGAGTCCGGCGCGGGAGCCGTACTCGTAGATGGTCTCCATCGACATGTGCCGATTCGGGAACGCCGCTGCCGGAACGATATCCGACAGGAACGTTTCCGAGGCCTCGTCGCCGTCGAGGACATTGTTCTCGCCGCCCTCCTCGTAGTTGAGGACGAAGTTGACCGCGATGTTCGCCTCACCCGGCCACTGCGGGTGCGGCGGATTGGGGCCGTAGCCCACCATGTCCCGCGGGTAGTTCAGATCGAAATCGCTCATGCCAGGTCATTTTCCAGCTCCGCGCGCAGTCGCGCCCGAGCTTCGTCGGTCAGGGTGCCGAAGAGCCGCAGCCGGGCCAGGCCGCCGTCGGGGAAGGCGTCCAGGCGCACCTGCACGACCGCCGCGTCCGCGTCGATCAGGAAGCGGTGGCGGGTGTCCGGCTGCAGGCGGGTGCGGCCCAGCAGTTCGACCTCGGTGCCGTCGGCGCGAATGCCGGTGAGGGCGCCCGCGCCCGGGCTGTTGAACAGGAAGTAGGAGGTGTCGATCTCGGCGGCGGTGATCACGCCCTCGGCGGCCAGCTGCACCAGCACCCAGTCGTTGGTGTTCTTGTCCCGGCGGCGCGCGGTCTCCCAGCCGTCGCCCATGCTGCGGGCGCGGCCCGGCATGAGCACGTTCTGCGGGTGCGAGAAGAAGCGGTTGGAGCAGTCGGCGACCAGGCCGCCGTTCTCCACCGCGGCCAGGTCGAACGGGCCGGACTCCAGCCAGGCCAGGTCGGGCTTGGCGACGCCGTGCACGCGCAGGCGGGCGATGCCGCCGTCGGGGAACATACGCAGCCGCACGTGGGTCCAGCGCTTGGGGGAGTCCACGGCGAACGGGTTCTGCGAATCGCCGGACACCTTGGCGCGCTCGACGATCGTGGTCCAGCCCTCGGCGGCGACCAGCTCGTCCGCCGACGGATTGCCTTCCACCGCAATGGCTTCCACCGACACCTCGGGCGGGTAGTTGCCCTTGAACCAGGCGGTGTCCACCACGACGCCCTTGATCACGCCGGGCACGCCCAGACGGACGATCGCGGTGTCGCAGTCGTCGCCGGCCGGGTGGTCGCCCTCGGCGCTGCGGCGGCGGCGGGTCTCCCAGCCGTCGTACACCTGGCCCTTGTGGCCGAAGGTGGCGGGGGAGTAGGTGGCCTGCTCGGGCCGGATCAGGTTCTCCTTCTCGGCGAAGGACTCGTCGTTCGCCCACAGCACGGCGCCACCCAGGGTGCGCACGGCCAGATCGGGAAGCAGCGTGAAATCAACGTCGCTCATAGCGCCGGAATCTTCCTCTCTCGCAATTGATGCAATACCTCGACAGTGGCTTTGGGGGCGATCGCGGTGACCTCGGCGGGTTCGAAGGCGCCGCACTCCAGTCCGCGCAGCACCACGGTCGCCAGTGCCTGCGCGGTGGCCGGTTCGTCCATCACCGCGCCGCCCTGGCGATCCAGGTAGCGGCCGATGCGCGGGGCGGCGATGCCCAGGCCCTCGCGGAAGAACGCGAAGGTGGCCAGCCAGCGGGTGACCAGGTGGCCCGCGCCCATGTCCCAGCCCTGGTAGTAGCCGCGCTCGAGCGAGCGGGTGACCAGGCGGAAGTGCCGCGACACCGCCGCGCGCACCTCCGCGTCGGTGCCGATCGGCAGCACCTGGGTGGAGCCGTCGCACACCCACACCCCGGTGGTGGCGGCCGCGGCCTGCATGACCGCCTTGGCGTGGTCGGCGACCGGGTGCTCCAGCGACTGGAATTTCGGGGCGATACCGCAGGCGGCGCTGTAATCGTAAGTGCCGTAGTGCAATCCGGTGCAGCGTCCGGCCGAGCGCTGGATCAGCTGGGCGACCGGGGCGGTGCCGTCGGCGGCGATGATGGCCTGCGGGCTCTCGATCTGCAGCTCGAACCGCAGCGATCCGGCGGCCAGCCCGTGGGCCGATTCGATGGCGTCGCACAGCTGCACGGTGAGATCGGCCTGCTCGACATGGCGGATCTTCGGCACGGTGAACACGAAGCCCTCGGGCACGCCGCCCGCGCCCTCGAGGACCTTCTCCAGGGTGCGCACGGCGCGCGCCCACTCCAGCGTGGTGAGGCCCTTCATGCGGATGCCGCGCGAGGACACTTGGGCCGTAAGAGCTTTCAGCACCGCGCCCGCGTGCAGGGCGTCGCGGTCCTCGACCTCGTCGCCACGGGTGCCGTAGCCGTCTTCGAAGTCCAGCCGCAGGTCCTGGATGGGGCGTTCGCTCAGGGTCCGGAAAACCCGTGCGACGGTGTCCTCACCGGCCAGCCCGACCAGCAGCTCCCGCTGGCTCTCGGCGAGTTCCAGTGCGGCCGTGCCCCATTGGGCGGGCAGGTCGATCGAGGCGTCCGCGCCGGAGGCGTACGCGGTGTGCACCGGCTGGCCCGGGCGATCGCCCGGATAGAGCCGCAGCAGTTCCGAATCCACAGCCCGCAAACGGGATTCGATCCCGTTCCATGTCTCCGGTGGCAGCGTCACGCCTGAGCCTCCTGTTCTTCGATGCCGAAATCGGCGAGCAATCCCACATACGTCTTCGGTAGTGGGGCCGCGAATTCCCCGCGGCCGGACTTACGCAACTTCATGGTGACCAGCGACTGCACGGTCAGCGTGGCGGCGGCGACGCCGTCCACCACGGGCACCCCGACCTCCTCGGTCAGGTACTCGCACAGATCCGCCATCCCCGCGCAGCCGAGCACGATGGCGTCCGAGTTGTCGGCCAGCACCGCCTCGCGGCAGGCGTCGGCGATGATCTTGCGCGCCTCGGGATCCTCGAGTTCGAGCACCGGGACCTCGCAAGCGTGCACGTTCGCGCAGAACCGTTCCATCCCATAGCGTTCCGCCAGCTCCCAGGCCCGGCCGGCGGTGCGGCCGAGGGTGGTGACGACGCTGAATTTCCGGCCCAGATGGCTGGCCGCCTGCATGGCCGCCTCGGCGATGCCGATCACCGGGCCGCGCGCCAGCTCGCGTGCAGCGTCCAGGCCGGGATCGCCGAAACAGGCGATGACGTAGCCGTCCACGCCCTCGGTCTCGCCGCGCGCGATCTCGGCCAGCAGGCCGGGCACGGCCAGCGCCTCGTCGTAGTGGCTCTCGATGGAGGCCGGGCCCATGTCGGGGTTGACGGCGTCGACCACCGTGCCGGGCGCGGCGACCAGGCGCGCGCTGTCCCCGATGAGCGCCGTCATCGCGGCGGTGGTGTTGGGATTGATGACCCGGATCCGCATGGATCCACGCTATCGAAGAGAAATGGCTCCGGCGTTGCTTGAACCGTATATGTTCGAAAGCCCCAGGCTCAGGGGTTATATATCTTCTTCACCTGCGGGTTCGGCGAACAAACCGGTGTCGGTGGGCAGGTGTGAGAGGACGCCGTTCAAGCGTGCGTGGTGCCCCTCGGTGGCCGTCAGCAATGCTTCAGCATCCCTCGCGAGGAAGGCCTGCAGCTGCTTGCTGTGGTCGGCGTGCAGCACCACGCGATCCATGGTCGACACATGCACCATCGGCTGCACGGGTTCGGTGATGTTCCAGGCGTATTCGAGCATGTGCACCACGCGCGGCATGCCCGACGGGCGCACCAGGGCCAGGTGGAAGTTGCGGGTCTCGCGGTGATAGGCGACCGCGTTCTCGGTGAGCACCGCCTGCTCGAGGCGGGCGTGGATCTCGCGGGCCAGATCATGATCGGCCTCGGTGGCATTGTGCACGGCCGCGGCCAGTGCGGCGGACTCCAGGCGCTCGCGCACGATGTACAGCTCGCGCAGCTCGTCGGCGGTCAGCATGGTGACCTGGTAGCCGAAGTTGGGCCGGTGCTCGACCAGGCCCTCGCCGATCAGGGTCTGCAGCGACTCGCGGACCGGGATGGCGCTCACGGTGAATTCGCGTGCGATCTCGCCCAGGGGCAAACCGGTGCCGGGCGGCAGGTTTCCCTCCAGGATCAGTCGGCGCAATTCGCCGAGAATCTCCTGCTGGGAGTAGCCGCGGCGGGCGTCCAGCGGCGGGTTGAGCTGGGGCAAACGGGGTAGACGGGGGCGAGAAGGCACGGACCCAACCCTAGCCCTACGCGTAACCGGGCTCACAGCCGTCACCGCTTGTGAGCCATTTCGCGGCGGTTGCCCGGCCGCGTGTGGGTCAGCTCTCGTCGGTGTCGTAACCCAGGGCCTTGAGCGAAAGCCGGTGCAGGGTATCTCTTTCCGCCGGGGTCAGGCGGGCGAGCAGCACATCGGTGGCGGCGGCGATTTTCGCATCGGTCTCCGCGCGGACCCGATTGCCGGCGGTGGTGATAGCCAGTCGGTATTTCCGGCGGTCGTGCGGATCGCGGGTGCGGGTGACCAGACCGGCCTTCTCGAGGCTGTCGATCAGCCGCACTACTTCGCTGCGGTCGATCTCCAGGACGTTGGCCATCTCCTGCTGGGAGATCTCACTGCTCTCGGCGAGGTAGGTGAGCACCCAGTGCTCGCGCAGGGGTGTCCCGAGGTGGGCGTGCATCGCCTTGTGCAGTTTGCCCAGTGCGTAGGTCGGGTGGCGCAGCAGGCTCGGGGGGTGGGCCTCGGCCGGGGCGGAAGGTTCTTCGGGCACCCGCTGATTATATCTATTGTTGAGTTCCTCAATCATTGATACTGTCTGCAATTGAGTTGCTCATCAACTATTGAAGGAGAGGTCCGATGACGCAAATGCGTTCGGACACCAGGACATCCGGTGCCGGGGGAGCGCCCGCCCGGGCTCCCGTACCCGCCGATTCCGACAAGATCCCCGCGCATGTCTGGCGCACCGCCGGCGTGGTGGTGTTCGGCGCGGTCATGGGCATGCTGGACACCTCGCTGGTCAATATCGGGCTGCACACCATCGGTGCGGATCTGGGTGCGTCGCTGGCCACGATCCAGTGGGTGGCGAGCGGATACCTGCTGGCCCTCGGTGTTTCGCTCACCGTGTGCGGCTGGCTGGCGCGGCGGGTCGGCGTGACCCGGCTGTGGATGGGGGCGCTGGTCGCCTTCACCCTGACCTCGGCGGCGTGCGCCTTCGCACCGACCGCGGGGTGGCTGATCGGAATGCGCGTCCTGCAAGGACTTGCGGCGGGACTCATGATCCCGGCCGGCCAGACCATCCTGGGTCAGGCGGCCGGGCCGCAGCGCATGGGCCGGGTCATGGGTGTGGTCGGCATCGCGGTGGTGGGCGCGCCCGCCATCGGTCCGACCATCGGCGGGCTCATGCTGGCGCACTGGAGCTGGGAGTGGTTGTTCCTCATCAACATTCCGTTCGGGCTGGCCGGATTGGCGCTGGGGCTGCGGTATCTGCCACGGACCAGCGGGGTGGCGACACAGCCGCTCGACGTGATCGGACTGGTGCTCGCGGGCGGCGGCGTATCCGCGGTGGTGTACGGGTTGTCCGAGGTCGGGACCACAGGGTCGGTGACCTCGCCGTCGGTGTGGCTGCCCGTCGTGCTCGGGCTCGCGGGCCTGGCCGGATTCATCACCCGGGCGCTGCGCGGTGAACGGCCGCTGCTGGACATCCGGATGTTCGGCAACCACGCCTTCCGGGCCGCCACCAGCGCCAGCTTCTTCGCGGGCGGCGCCATGTTCGGCGTGATGGTGTTGCTGCCCTTGTACTTCCAGGTGCTGCACGGGACCGGGCTCATTCGCACCGGCGTCGATCTGCTCAGCTACGGCCTGGGCGGCATCATCATGCTGCCGCTGGGCGGACGGCTGACCGACCGGTTCGGCGGCGGCCGGGTCGCGGTGCTCGGCAACCTCGCCATCGCCGGCGCCGTGCTGCCGCTCGCGTTCCTGCCGGTCGCCGCGAACGGAATCCTCATCCAATTCCTGCTGTTCGCGGCGGGTATGGCTACCGGGGTCGGTGCCATGCCGCTGGTTTCGGCGGCGTATGCGGCCGTCCGGCACGAGCAGCTGCCCGACGCCACGGCCTTCGTGAACATCGTGCAGCGGGTGGGCGGCGCCGTCGCGGTGGCGCTGGTGGCGGTAATCCTCTCCCGCGCAACGTCATCCGGCTGGGCACCGGTGTCCGGCTACCACCTCGCCTTCGGGGTCCTCGCCGCCCTCTCGGTGGCGGCCTCCGCGGCGTCTCTTGTCCTGTACCGGCTGCAGCGGCGGGTGAAAGCGGCTGCCGCCGAACCGGTTCCCGCGCGACAATGAACGGGTGAACGAGCCGGAATCCCTCGCATCCAGCAGGAACCGCGTCGAGCGGTTCCTGCGGGATCGCGGCACGGAGACCATCGACCATCCCGGCGGGACGCTGCTCGCTCACCTGGGCCGGGTCGCCGACACGCTCGCGGCGTGGGGACATGACGGCGATCTCCAGCTCGCCGGCCTGGCCCACGCCGTGTACGGCACCGACGGATTCAATGTCTCGCTCGTCGAATTATCCGATCGCGCAACGGTTGTCGAGTTGGTCGGCGCCCGCGCCGAGGGGTGGATCTATCAGTACGCCGCCTGTGATCGCGGAACGGTCTATCCCCGTGTCGACGCGGATCCGGTGCGGTTCCGGGACCGCTTCACCGGCGGCGAATTCGAACCCTCCGAGCCCGATTTCCGGGCCTTTCTGGAGCTGACGGTCGCCAACGAGCTGGATGTGCTGGCGCAAAATGCCGAACTGGCAGCGAAATACAGCGCGGGGCTCTACGAGCTCTTCGCGCGCGTTCGCTCCCACCTCTCGCCGTCCGCCTGGTCCGCTTGCGAAGGTCAGCTGGCGCCCTTCCTCGGCCGGGGTGGTCGCGCCAGCTAGATTCGAGTCAATCGAGTCGGCTGTCATCGAACCCCGATCCGAAGGAGCGGCATGCGAGCAGCGATTGTCTTCCCAGTACTGGCTGCCCGCTTCTGACCGCCTGCGGCGTCACCTCCGACACGACCGCACCGACGGCGGAATCTCCTGGGAGGCTGGTCTCACAGCGATCGCTCGGCAATCTCGATCCCGCCCTGATGGCCGCGATGTTCTCGGCCACCTGCATCCGCTATCGATCCACCTCCCCGACCGGGAAACCGATCGAGGTATCGGGCGCGGTCTTCCTCCCCACCGGCGACGCCCCCGCCACCGTCATACCCCAGTGGTCGTCCTGGATCGACGGCCTGTTCGTCAACAAGCCTTTTCAGCCCACCTGCCCCCACTGACCCGGCGAGTTCTGTCACCGCGGGGATTCGGCCGAAGTCCCGTGCTCGGAGCGCCCCGATCTTGATCCTGGGGTGGTGCGAGCCGGCGGATTCGATTGTCGGGTGGGGGATCGGGGCGATCCTGACGGCCGATGGTCCTCGCACTCAGGAACCGGCCCAGCTCAGCAGCTTCTCGAGGGGCCAGGTGTTGATGATGCGGTCGGCGGGGACTCCGTTGTCGAGGGCGCGCTGGGCGCCGTAGCCGAGGAAGTCGAGTTGGCCGGGGGCGTGGGCGTCGGTGTCGACGGAGAAGTGGCAACCCAGATCGAGGGCCAGGTTCAGGAGGCGGGTGGGTGGGTCGCGGCGTTCGGGGCGGGAGTTGATCTCGACGGCCACGCCGTGGTCGCGGCAGGCGGAAAAGACCTGTTCGGCATCGAATTTCGATTCCGGGCGGGTGCCGCGGTTGCCTTCGACGAGGCGGCCGGTGCAGTGGCCGAGGACGGTGGCCCGGCCGCCGGATACGGCCCGCACCATGCGGCGGGTCATGGCGGCGGCGTCCATCTTCAGCTTGGAATGGACGCTGGCGACCACGATGTCGAGGCGGTCGAGCAGTTCGGGTTCCTGGTCGAGCGCGCCGTCGTCGAGGATGTCGACCTCGATGCCGGTGAGAATGCGCATGGGCGCGAACCGGTCGCGGAGCTCGTCGATGACATCCAGTTGCTGCCGCAGCCGATCCGGTGAGAGCCCGTTGGCGACGGTCAGTCGCGGTGAATGGTCGGTGAGTGCGCAGTATTCGTGCCCCAGCGCCTGCGCGGTGGCCATCATCTCCGTGATGGACGCCGATCCGTCCGACCAGTTCGAATGCACGTGCAGGTCGCCCTTCAGCGCGGCCCGCACCTCGCCGCCCCCGAGATCCTTTGCGGCGGTCCGCAATTGGATCAGCGTGTCCGGCTCCCGTCCGGCCCACGCCTGCGCGATCACCGCCGCCGTCTTCGGCCCTATCCCCGGCAGCGACTGCCAGTCGCCGGCCCGCCCCAGCCGTTCCCGCTTGGTATCGTCGAGCCCCTCCATGATGTCGGCGGCATTGCGATAGGCCATCACCCGCCGGGAATCCTCCCGGGCCCGGTCCTTGAAGAACGCGATCATCCGCAACGCGACGACAGGATCCATGCCCTTCAGTGTGCCCGCGGACCCAGCGAAGTGGTCGCGGTTACGCGTGTGTGGTGCGGCGCAGCAGGACGGCTGAACCCGCCGCGACCACCAGACCGCCGACGATGAGGAAGCCGTCCGTCGAATCGCGCAGGGATCGTTGCTCGTTGAAGGTCCTGACCACCTGCCGGCCTTTGACGGTGTCGTGGCATTCCTGCCCGGGTTCGAGGGTGTGTCCGGAGCATTCCAGGGGCAGGAACAGCCGGACGATTCCGGCGATCAGCAGCACCAGGCCGACGGCGATTCCGATGGTGTGGGCGATTCTGAGTGAGCGCCGGGTGGGCCGCATGGCATTCCTCGAGCATGGGCACTGCGGTCCGCAGCGCGTGGATCAGGCTTCTGGAAGCGTAGAGGGCGTGGTCGCCAGGCGCAGCCAGGTGCCGGACAGCCACCGCTCGTAACCGTCCGGGTCCATGCCGAGGGTGCGGACCATGAGATTGTAGGTGTCGGCCCGGCCGAGCGGGCCGGCGGTGGCGATGACCGGGGCGGCGCGTTCCTCCTCGAAGACTCGATCCGCTACTTCTACGACCATCCGCTCGAGCGGACCCGGCGCCGGAAGGGATCTCGCGATCGCGCGCTCACCCGGCTGTTCCGCGGTGATCGGTAGGATCGGGTCATGACCGAGCGCAAACCGCCCGGGCTCTCCTGCGAATCGTGGATCGACAAACAGGTCCGCGAGGCCACGGAGCGGGGCGAATTCGACAACCTGAAGGGCGCGGGCCAGCCCATCCCGCCCGGCGCCGCCGACGAAGACTGGTGGCTCCGCAACTATCTGAAGCGCGAGGGCCTGGGCGGAGATGCCCTCCTCCCCGAATCGATCATTCTCCGCCGGGAACGCGAACGAATCCAGGAAACCGTCCGGGACATGTTCTCCGAGAGGGAAGTTCGCGAAACAGTGGCGTCCCTCAACGACCGCATAGTCCACTACCTCCGCATGCCGACCGGCCCCCACGTCCCGGTCGGCCCCCTGAAGGTCGACGACGTCATCGAAACCTGGCGCGCCGAACGCAAATCCGCCCGCCCACCCCGCACCCCAACCCCGCCTCCACCCGCCGCAACCGAACGGCCATGGTGGCGACGACTTTTCAGAACCTGAGCCTTCGTGGACGGACTGCTGGTCCTGGTGAACTGCCTCTCGGGCGCAGGCAAAACCACCCTGGGCACCGCCCTCGCCCGATCCCTCGACGTCTGTTCCTGTCCAAGGACACCATCAAGAAAGCCTTGGTCACGTACCTCGGAAATCGCTCCGCCCCAACAGAACTCGGCGGAATCGCCGTGGACGCCATCTGGTCCCCGGCCAAGCAATCCCAGCCGCCGTCGTCATCGACTCCTGGTGGTTCAAACCCCGCGACCTGAACTTTGCCCGCTCGGGACCCCGACCCACGGCTACGTCATCGCTGCCGACCGGACTCGGGCCGGGCAGCCACTGCCGAACGTGCCGGGTATCGTTGTCGCCGTTGGGATTCCGTTTAGTGCGACGGTGGGCGGTGGTTACTGGAGTCCGCGGCCGGAGTCGTGGCCTGCGATGGCGCTGCGGCGGAGGAATTCCGCGATGAGCTGGAGTTGTTCGGTCGTGTAGTCGGCGCAGATGTCGTCCAGTGAGCTGTTCATGCCCGACAGTAGGTGGTAGAGCTCGCCGAGGCGGTCGGGGAGGGTGCGGACCATGACCGAGCGCCGGTCGGTGGCGGCGCGTTCGCGGACGATCCAGCCGCCGCGCTCCAGCCGGTCGAGGATGCCGGTGAGGGTGGCGGGGTGCAGTCCCGCGGCGCGGGCCAGGGCGGTGGGGCTGATGGGGCCCTCGCTGTTGATCACGTCGAGGCAGTCGACGTCGACATCGCGCAGTTCCAGGCGCACCCCGACCTGACGGTTGAGCATGGCCAGATTGCTGCGCAGTCCGCGCATCGCGCCCTTGATATCGCCTGCGGCGCGCCGCCGCAGCCGGGCTTCTTCGCGATCCGCCGCCGCACTCACCACGCCTCCCATCGGCTCGTATGAGCTTCGTACCTTACGTCACCCGTAGTTGGTGCTGGATGGGCCGTGACCTGCGATTGTGCGAACAAGTAAGTGATCCAGCTCACCTTGTATTACGAAACTCATAGCATCTAGGCTTTGAATTATATGAATTCCGTACAAAAGATTGGGGTTCACGATGATCGTCATCACCGGTGCGACGGGAGTCGTCGGCCGCGAAACCATCCAGCTCCTACTGGAATCCGGGCAGCAGGTGACCGCTGTCAGCCGGGATCCGCGGCGGGCGGCGCTGCCCGCGAATGTGCGCGTGGTCGGCGGGGATCCCTCGGACCCGCGCTCGCTGGGTCCGGTGTGGGACGGCGCGGAAGCGGTGCTGATCAGCCCGCGTGCGGTCGGAGCGGCGGCGGGTGACCTGCTGGCCGCGGCCGCCGACGCGGGCGTGCGCCGCGCTGTGGTCATCTCGGCGCTGACGGTGCAGTACCCGGCGGGAGAACCGCGCTTCGCCGACGGATTCCGCGCCGCGGAACAGGCCGCGCGGGACTCCGGCCTGGAGTGGACGGCCTTGCGCTGCGCGGACTTCGACGCCAATGCGCTGGCCTGGGCCCCGCAGATTCGCGCCACCGGAACCGTCCGCGGTGCGTACGCCGCCGCGGCCACCTCGCCGATCCATCAGCGCGATATCGCCGCCGTCGCGGTTCGCGCGCTCACCGAAGCCGGCCATGGCGGACTGTCTTACGTCCTCACCGGCCCGGAGTCACTCGACCAACGCGACAAGGTCCACATCCTGGGCAAGGCCCTCGGCACCGACCTGTCGTTCGCCGAAGTCGTGCCGGACCAGGTGCGGGCCGCGCTACTGGCTCAGGGCCTGCCCGAGGAGGTTCCGGACCGGCTGCTCGGCTCGCTCGCCGACTATGCCCGCACCCCCGGCCCCACCACCGGCACCGTCGCGGAATTGCTGGGCCGGCCCGCGCTCACCTTCGCGCAGTGGGCCGAGGAGAACACCTCCGCATTCCAGAACTGAAGGGATCCACCGATGTCCGTCGACTCCTCGTCGAATTCCGAACTCATCGACTTCACGCCGATTGCGCGTGTGCGGTAACCGGCCGAGGTCCTCTCCCCTGGTCGGCATCCTGAATCGCGTGGCGTTCCAACCCCTTTACCGCCGCAGCCGCCTGTGGTGACAGGGGTGCTCACGGGGCTGGGACGGCCAGTGGCAGGGCGGGCGGGAAGACCACCGGGACCGCGGCGGGTGCGCGGTGGAATGCGCTCGGCCGCCATTCGAGTTGGTCTGTGGGCATGGCCAATTCGATCTCGGGTAGCGCGTCCAGCAGTTGGTCCAGTGCCTCCTGCACGATGACCAGGGTCACGGATTGGGCTGGGCACGACCGTGATCCAGCGCCCCACGCCAGATGCGAGCGGTTGCCGATGCGGTCGCCCGCCACCGCCGGGTCGGAATTGCATCCGGTCGAACTGATGATGACCGGGTGGTCGGCCGGCAACCACACGTTCTCGACCAGCTGCGGCTGACGGGGATAGCGGGCGCAGGAGTTGGCCAGCGGGGGATTGACGAACAGCACCTCGTCGATCGCGTCCCGCACGGTCAACGCACCGGCGAGCAGATCATCGTGGAACTGCTTGTCCGTCAACATCAACAGCACCGTGTTGACGATCAGATTCCAGGTGGGTTCGCTACCGCGGGCATAGAGGACCGCGAGCTGCGCCACGATCTCGGCGTCGTCGAGCCCGGCCGGGTGTGAGATGAGCCGCGAGATCACGTCCGTGCCGGGTTCGCGCCGCTTGGCGGAGACCGCTTCCAGCAGGTCTCCGGTCAGGCGCTGGTTGTAGCGGTCCGAGGTTTCCTCGTCGGGGGCGTCGCGCAGGACGGCCATCGCGTCGAACACCCGCTCGCCGACCTCCGGGGACAGGCCGAGCAGATTGTTGACCACCCGGACGGTCAGCGGCACCGCGAATTGGTCGAGCAGGTCGGCCTTTCCCGCACTGCAGAATTCGTTGATCAACGGCACCGCGGCGGCCTCGACCTCGCGCCGCAAGGTGAAGAGATCGACGGCGCGCAGCGTCTCGAGGTACGCGGGCCGATAGCGCGTGCGGTGCTCCTCCTCAGCGCCGGAACCGATCGTCCCCCACTCCATGATCGGCAGGACGGGACAGTTCTCGGGGAGACTCGACTCCCAGGCTCTCGGATCGGCGGGAAAACGGTCCGGATCACTCAAAATGCGCAGTGCCGCACGGTATCCGATCACCAGCGTCGCCGAAACTCCCGCCGCCACTTCGACCGGGACGAGGTGGCCGTGCGCGCGCCGCATCCGGTCGTACGCGGTGCGGGGGTCGGCGGTGAACTCGGGCGAATACAGCCTCATGCGGCCTCGAACATGTCAGTTACCAAGGTGTAGCTCCCATGGACGGATGAAATGCGACCAGTTCCACGACCCTCGGTGCAACGATCACACAGGATCGAGAACGGTCGGTATTGCTACTGGAATGCTGGTGGCGCGTATCCGCTTGCCGGGCAATCTGATACATCGATGCCGTCTTCAGTTCGCCAGCAGCACTCCAGTTTCGAGTCAATGATCAGCGTTCACTCCCCGGACACATCCATCAGCGAGATTTGTTTCGCTGGAACATGTTTCGGTGATGCGGGAATCCTACCGCAATCCTCGATGAAGTCGCGGCGAACCCGAGGTCGAGGGTTGCGTCCGTCATCGCCCCCGGTCACGGCCGCCGCCGCGGCCAATTGCCGAGGCGCGGGAACATGAACTCCGACACCGGCTCGGCCGCAACGGCTTAGGCGTTCAGACCAATGTTGCAGCGCGTTCACCACTATGTGAACTACAAACTTTCGCGGTCTCGACCGACGCGCGGATCGGGGCCGCCGCCAGACGGCCGAGGGGCCAGGCTGGGCGGCGCAGGAGGGTTAGGCTCGGGACGTGCCGACTCTGTTGATCATTCATCACACGCCGTCGCCGTTCATGCAGGAAATGTTCGAGGCGGTGGTGGCCGGCGCCACGGATCCCGAGATCGAAGGGGTCGACGTCGTACGGCGGGCCGCCCTGGGCGTGACGGCGAGTGATGTGCTCGCGGCGGACGGGTACCTGCTGGGGACGCCCGCGAATCTCGGCTATATGAGCGGAGCGCTCAAGCACGCATTCGACACCTTCTATTACCCGTGCCTGGATTCGACCCGGGGCCGGCCCTACGGGCTGTACATCCACGGGAATCAAGGGACCGAGGGGGCCGAACGGAGTGTCGAGAGCGCGACGACCGGACTCGGCTGGGAGAAAGCGGCCGCGCCGGTGATCGTGTTGGGGAAGCCGGAGAAGGCGGAGATCGAGCGCTGCTGGGAATTGGGGGCCACCATCGCCGCACAGCTGATGGGGTGAGCCCCCGATTTCTGGTGGCTGACACATTCGGCGGCTCGCCCGTCATACTCGAGTGGGCGTTCTCGGGGAACGTCACTTGGGAGTGTGGGAAGAGGTGACGGCCGCCGTGGAGGCGCAAGAGTCGGGGATACGCCGCATCGGGCTGGTCGAGGACCATGAGTCGGTGGCAATCGGGTTGTCGGCGATGCTGGCCCCGGAAGCCGATCTGGAATTGGTGATCACGGCCGGGACCGTGGCGGAATTGCTGTCGGCGGGGCCGCGATTGGATCTGGTGGTGCTGGATCTGCGGCTCGCGGACGGGTCCTCGCCGGATGACAATGTGCGGGCGCTGCGGGCGCGGGGGATCGAGGTGCTGGTGTTCACCGGGGCGGACAATCCGTTCCTGGTGCGGTCGGCCGCCCGGGCGGGCGTGCTGGGTGTGGTGCGCAAGTCCGAGGACATGCCGACGGTGGTCGCGGCGGTACGCCGTGCCGCGCACGGCGAACAGGTGGTGACCACGGACTGGGCCGCCGCCATCGACGGCGACCCGCAGCTGTCCGATGTCGGGTTGAGCCCGCGCCAGCAGCAGGTGCTGCAGCTGTACGCGTCGGGGGAGAAGGCCTCGCGGGTCGCCCGCATGACCGGCCTGTCCGAGCAGACCGTCAACGACTATCTGGGCCGCATCCGGCAGAAGTACGCCGACGCCGGCCGCCCGGCCCCCACCAAGACCGATCTGTACAAGCGGGCCGTCGAGGACGGGTGGCTGCCCGTTCCCGAGCGGAATCCGCGGACATGACGGCCTCGGGCACCCTGGAATCCCCGGCCGCGCCCCGGCCGATGCCGTCCCTCGCGGCATTCACCCAGCGCCTGCGTGCCCGCCTCAGCATGCGGGAGGACCCGGCCACCGCCGCCTACGACCGCATCATGCGGCGGCTGGGCATCTCCATCGGCATCGCCGGCATCATCGTCGGCGGCGTCGAACTGCCGGAGGTGGCCGAACAGGGCCGCTACGCGCCGGCCTGGTGGACGGTGACCGCGGTGGTGCTGGCCTTCGGCTGGTATCCGATCATCGCCGTGGTGTCGGCGGTGTCGGGTCCGCGGGCCATCCGCTTCGTCTGCGGCTGTGCGGCACTGAGTTTCCTGGGCGCCCTGGCCTCCATCCCGTTCGGGCTGGAAATTCACACCGTGGACGCCACCACGGTGTGGCCGTACCGGGTGACCGCGCTGGCGGTCACCGCGGCGGTGCTGGCCTGGTCCAGCCGGGTGACCGTGATCTATCTGCTGGCCGCCGCGACCTCGGCGGCGCTGGCCACCGTGTATACGCTCAGCTCGGTCACCCCCCAGCATGTGACCGAGAACTTCCTGCGCTCAGCGGGTTTGGCGGCCCTGTTCGTCTGGTGCGGCACCGCCGCCACCGGCGCCGCGGCCCGGGTCGACCGCGAATCCGCCATCACCAGCCGCCGCGCCGCCGCCCAGGCCGCCGCCCAGTCCCGCGACCGGGAGCGCGCCCGCTTCGCCGCCCTCATCCACGACGCCGTGCTCTCCACCCTGCTCGAGGCGTCCCGGGCCGGCACCAAATCCGATGTGCTGCAACGCCAGGCCGAACGCACCCTGGAGCAGCTCGACGAATGCCGCGGTGCCCAGCGCGATCCCGATCTGCTCGACGCCCGCTCGGCGGTGCTGTTCCTGCGGGCCGCGGTGCAGGAGATCAATCCGAGCGTCCGCTTCGCCACCCGCACCTGGCCCGGCTACGACGACCTGCGCATGCCCGTGCACTCGGCCAGCACCATTGCCGCCGCGCTCACCGAGGCGGTGCGAAACAGCCTGCGCCACGCCGCCGTTCCGGGCCGGGAGGTGCGCCGCACCGTCACCGCCACGGTCAGCGCGGGCAGCATTCGCATCGTCTTCAGCGATGACGGCGCGGGTTTCGACCTGGCCGCCGTCTCCGCCGACCGCCTCGGCATCTCCATGAGCATCCTGGGCCGCATGCGCCAGCTGGCCGGCGGCTCGGCGTTCGTGGAATCCCAGCAGGGGGAGGGCACCACCGTGACACTGGTATGGGGTGGCGATGGCTCACGCTGACAGCTCCGGTATCGACCTGGAACCCCGGTTCGGGCTGCGCGATCTGCTCGGATTGCGCGGCAGCACCGCCTGGCTGTTCCTGCTCATCCTCGAGGCCGTCATCGCGTTGTACATGATGCGCAATTTCGGCCAATCACCGCCGTGGGCTGCCTTCGCGAGTCTGGTGCTCATGCTCAGTGCGGGCGCGCTGGTCACTGCGATTCCGGTGGACCCGCTGCCGATTCCGGTGGCGTTGTACGCGGCCGCCGCACCGCCGGTCGCCACCGCCCTGACGGTCATGACGCCCACCCACGATCTGCCGAACGAGTCGGTGTGGTCGGCCTTTGCCTCGTCCTATGTCCTCGCGGTCCTGGTGTTGCGCGGGCGGATTCGCACCGCGTGGCTCGGTGTCATCGCCGTCGCGACGGTGCTGGTGGTCCTCGGCCTGGGCTCGCATCTGCGACCCGGCACCCTGGTCGGCTCGCTGGTTCCGGTCGGCACCGTCACCGCCATCTCGGTGTTCACCGCGGTCATGCGCCCCATGCAGCGGTCACTGCGCATCCTGCGCGAGGACGCCATGATGCGGGCCGCGGCCGAGGCCACCATGGCCGCCGCGGACAGTGAGCGCACGCGTCAGCTCGCCCGCCTGGACCGGGTGGCCCGGCCGATCCTGGAACGCATCGCCGACGGCGCGGAGCTGACCGCCGCCGAACGTGAGGAATGCCGGCTGCTGGAAGCCGAACTCCGTGACGGCCTGCGCGCACCGCAGCTGGTCACCGACGAGCTCAGCGGCGCGGCCCGGGGTGCGCGGGCGCGTGGCGTGGAGGTGGTGCTCCTCGACGACGGCGGTTTCGCGGGCGTCCCCGAATGGGTGCGCAAGCGCGTGATCGATGCCGCCACAAGGGAACTCGACGCCATCAACGCCGGCCGCATCACGGTCCGGGTGCTGCCGCTGGGCCGTCACGTACTGGCCACGGTGCTGGCCACGGCCCCCGACGAGGATCGCCGCACCGAGATCGACACTGACGGCAAGGTCACGACCATCACCGATTGATCGGTCACGGGGCGTCACCGATCGATCGGTCAGGGGGCGTCGCAGCGGCCCGGGCCACCCCGTTTCATCTGGTCGCGCAGCGCGGACTGAACGGTGGTCGACAGCCACGAGTTCAGCGACTGCCCGCTCTGCGCGGCCGCCTCCTCGGCACGGGCTTTGATCTGCTCCACCAGCCGCAGTGTCACCCGGCTGATGTCGCCGGTGACCTCGTCGAAGGTGGGGTGTTCCTCCTCGCCCGCGGTCTTGCGCACGTCGATGTGGGCGTCGGTCCCGTCGACCGACACGTGCACCGTGCGGTCGGGGAGGGTCGCGCTCACCTCGGCGGCCAGTTCCGAGAGCGCGGCCAGCAGGACCAGCCGGGCGGAGTTCTCGGTGGCGGCGGCCAGGGCGGCGGCCGTAGCCTGGGTTTTCTCATCGCCGAGTGCCGCGGCGGCAATCAGGTTCTCGTGTAGCTGGGCGGTGTATTTGTTGAGATCCATGACACCAGTGTGACGTCGTCATTGACGTCATTCAAGGAAACTTCTGACGCCAGAAGTGGTCGCTTGACGCGAATCGCCATCGCGCCGGGCACGGTTCGGGTATAACGATGCAAATCCCGTTCCGGCGAGGCTGTAGCCTTCTGACTATGACGAACGGTGAATCGACGCGAACCGAGCTGCACGCGTCCGGCACAGTAGGTGTCGCGATGGTGACCCCCTTTACCGCCGAAGGCAAGCTCGACGTCGATGCCGGTGTCGCGCTGGCCGCCCGCCTGATCGACGATGGCGTCGATCTGCTCGCCATCTCCGGCACCACCGGGGAATCGCCGACCACCACCGAGTCCGAGAAGTTCGATCTGCTGCGCGCCGTCGTGGACGCCGTGGGCGACCGTGCCACCGTCATCGCGGGCGCCGGCACCTACGACACCGCGCACAGCATCGAACTGGCCCGCAACGCGCAGCGCGCGGGCGCGCACGGCCTGCTGGTCGTCACCCCGTACTACTCGCGTCCCAGCCAGGACGGCCTGTTCGCCCACTTCACCGCTGTCGCGGACGCGACCGACCTGCCGGTCACCCTCTACGACATTCCGCCGCGCTCAGTGGTTCCCATCGCCACCGACACGATTCGCCGGCTCGCCGAGCACCCGCGCATCGTCGCGGTCAAGGACGCCAAGGGCGACCTGGGCGCCGGCGCCGAGCTGATCGCGGAGACCGGGCTCTCCTTCTACTCCGGCGACGATGTGCTCAACCTGCCGTGGCTGTCGGTCGGCGCGACCGGATTCATCAGCGTCATCGGCCATCTCGTGCCGGACCGCCTGCGCGCGTTGATCGACGCCTACCGCGCCGGCGACGTGCAGCGGGCCCGGGAGATCAATGTGAGCATGGCCCCGCTGAACCGGGCGATGGCCCGCCTCGGCGGCGTCGCCATGACCAAGGGGTCGTTGCGCCTGCTCGGCATCGAGACCGGGGAACCACGGCTGCCACAACTCATGCCGACCAAGGATCAACTCGACGAACTCGCGGTGGACCTGCGCGCGGCCGGGGTGATTGCATGACCGGCCCCGCTCGTCGCCCCCGCCGTACCGCCAGCCGCGCCGCCGGTGCGCCCTCCCCGGCTCCGGAGACTCCCGTGCAGCCCGCGCCGGCTCCGGCCCAGGCGGAACCCGCCGCGCAGGCGAGCACCGCCGCCGCGCCGCAGGAATCGGTGAAAGCCGCCGCCCCGCGCACGGAATCGGCTGCGGCCGAACCGGTTCGGGAGCGCGGCAGCCGTGGCGGCCGCGGCGGTGACCGCACCCGACGCGGCGGCAGCCGGTCCCGGCAGGGCGGCCGCGATCGCGAGCCGGCCCCGGCCCCGCGCGACCCGCACGCGATGGGCACCCCGCCCAAGGCGCCCAAGGGTGGCCTGCGGGTGTTCGCGCTCGGCGGCATCGGTGAAATCGGCCGCAACATGACCGTTTTCGAGTACAACGGCAAGCTGCTGATCGTCGACTGCGGTGTGCTGTTCCCGGAGGATCAGCAGCCCGGCGTCGACCTGATCCTGCCCGACTTCGGTCCGATCGAGAACCGCATGGACGATATCGTCGCGGTCATCCTCACCCACGGTCACGAGGACCACATCGGCGCGGTGCCGTTCCTGCTCCGCCTGCGGCGCGATATTCCGGTCATCGGCGCGAAGTTCACCCTCGCGCTGGTGGCGGCCAAGTGCCGCGAACATCGGTTGCAGCCCAACCTCATCGAGGTCACCGAGGGCGAGCGCACCCAGCACGGCGCGTTCGACTGCGAGTACTTCGCGGTCAACCACTCGATCCCGGACGCCATCGCGGTGGCCGTCCGCACGCCCGCGGGCATCGCGCTGCACACCGGTGACATCAAGCTGGATCAGCTGCCGCTCGACGGCCGCCTCACCGACCTGGCCGGTTTCTCCCGCCTCGGCGACGAGGGCGTGGATCTGTTCCTGGTCGACTCCACCAATGCCGAGGTGCCGGGCTTCGTGACGCCCGAACGCGAGATCGGCCCGGTGCTCGACAATGTGATCGGCAAGGCCAAGGGCCGGGTCATCGTGGCCTCCTTCGCTTCTCACGTGCACCGCATCCAGCAGGTGGTGGACGTGGCGCAGCGCTACGACCGCCGGGTGTGCTTCGTGGGCCGGTCCATGGTCCGCAATATGCAGATCGCGCAGGACCTCGGCTACCTGGACATCCCGGACGGCCTGGTGGTCGACCTGGATCAGGCCGCCAACCTGCCGGTGCACAAGCTGGTGCTGATCTCCACCGGCTCGCAGGGCGAGCCGCTGTCGGCGCTGTCGCGCATGGCGCGCGGCGACCACCGCCAGATCAATATCCGCCCGGACGATCTGGTGGTGCTGGCCTCCTCGCTGATCCCCGGCAACGAGAACGCGGTCTTCGCGGTCGTGAACGGCCTGGCCCGCCTGGGCGCCACGGTCGTCACCCAGCAGAACGCGAAAGTCCATGTGTCCGGCCACGCTTCGGCGGGCGAGCTGCTCTACCTCTACAACGCGGTCCGCCCCACCAACGCCATGCCCGTGCACGGCGAGTGGCGGCACCTGCGCGCCAACGGCGCGCTCGCGGTGGCCACCGGCGTGCCCGAGGAGCGGGTCATTCTGGCCGAGAACGGCGTGGTGGTGGACCTGGTGGACGGCATCGCCACCATCTCTGGCCGCGTCCCGGTCGGCCAGGTCTACGTGGACGGTCTGTCGGTCGGCGACGTCGGCGAGTCCACCCTCTCCGACCGCCTGGTTCTCGGCGAGGGCGGCTTCATCTCCATCAATGTCGCCGTCGACTCGGCGACCGGAAAGGCCGTCAGCACACCGGAGGTCAGCGGCCGCGGCTTCTCCGACGACCCCGAGGCGCTCTCCGGCGCTCAGGAACTCGTCGAGAACGAACTGCACCGCCTGGCGGTCGAGGGTGTCACCGACACCCACCGCATCGCCCAGTCCGTCCGCCGCGTGGTGGGCCGCTGGGTGGCCGAGACCTACCGCCGCCGCCCGATGATCGTCCCGACGGTCATCGGCGTCTGACCCGGCGGGCAACCGAAAACCCAACCGCCCGAGCAGCATTCCGCTGCTCGGGCGGTTTCGCTTGTCGCACGGCCGAATCCGCTGCGAACACAGCTCCGCCCCCGACGGCTCTGCTGTCGGGGGCGGCAAAACTGGGCGGGTCTCCCGCCAGAGGGTCCTCCGCCTGGGGCGGGAACTACACGAGTTTCTACTTGTCCTGGCAGGCGGCCGAATCGAGCTTCGCGGCCTTGACGATGCTGCAGGCGTAGTTGTGGTCGATCTTCCAGTCGCTGCCGTCGGCGACGAAGGAGACCGTGGCGTTCTGGACCGGCTTGCCGTCGATGGTGACGTCGGCGTCGGCCTTGAGCTTGCCGTTCGCCGGGTCGCCGACGTTGGTGATCTTGATGGTGACGTTGTTGGCCTTGGCGGCGTCGACCAGCTTCTGGGCCAGCTGCGGGTCGAGGGCGGCGTCCTCGATCCAGTCGGTCTTGGTCTTGGAGTCGATGGACGGGTCGAACGCCTTGGTGACCTTGTCGTTCAGTTCCTGCACGCTCGGCTTGGGCAGATCCGCGACCGTGGTCGGGGCGGGGGCCGCGCCGGTGATCTTGCCGTCGCCCTCGGTGCTGCCGTCGAACTTGCCGGCCGGAGCGGCCGCGGAGGTGGTGGACGCGGCCTTGGTGCTGTCATCGGACTTGCTGCAGGCCACCAGGCCGAAGGCCGAGGTGGCCAGCATCAGCGCGGCGGTCGCGCGAAAGATGGTGTGCTTCAACGAAATTCTCCCCGTTGTTTTGGAATGGCGCCGTGGATTAGAGCTCGTAGCCCGTGGTGCAGTTCCAGTGAATGATGGTGGCGTCGCCGGAGTTCCGGCCCAGCGCCTGGCTCTTGGCCGCGCTGCGCGAGGAGGCCGCGCCGAAGGTGTAGTAGCCGTCGCGCGACGAGTAGGCGATCGCGCCGCAGCCGTTCGCGAAGCGCGCCACGATGTGGCAGTCGGCCTGGGGGCACGAGCTCATGGCGGCGTTCTGCGCCGAGGGGCTGTCGGAATAGTCGTAGGAGTAGCCGATATGACCCGTCGACGGCGACAGCGCGATGGCGCCGTAGTAGTAGTCCTGGTAGGCATTGGCCGGAGCCGCGGTCGCGGCCAGCAGGGAGCCCGCGGCCGCGGCCATCACGGCTGCGCCGCTGACAATCTTCTTCAAAGTGTTGCCCTTCTTGTGCTTTCGGATCCACGACCCTATGGACCGAGGGATCAAGCTACCGATACGGAAAGGTTGACGCCAACCCGGATCTGTGTTTGTGCGGTGTCCTCGAGCGTGGCGTTGCGGCCGGTCGCACTGGCACAACCGGAAGCCGCGATCACGATCAACTGTCGTCCTTATGAAGGACCGGGTGGTTCCCTTAACGCCGTTGTGCGCAATCCGACACCCCGACTAAGGTTCCCCTTATGACTTTGGCTCAACGGGAGCGCCAGGCCCTGGTTCAGGCGATGGCCGAAGCCGGCCCGGACGCGCCCACCCTGTGCGGTGACTGGACGGCCCGAGACCTGGCCGCGCACTTGGTCGTCCGGGAACGCCGCCCCGACGCCGCCCCCGGCATCCTGCTGAAGCCCTTCGCCTCCTATCTGGACAGGGTGCAGCGCAAGGTCACTCAACGCCCGTTCGCCGACCTGCTCGACGAGGTGCGCAGCGGCCCGCCGCTCCTCCTGCGCCCGGTCGACTCGCTGATGAACACCACCGAGATGTTCGTCCACCACGAGGACGTTCGCCGCGCCGCGCCCGGCTGGGAGCCGCGCACGCTGTCCGCCGCCGATGAGAACCAGCTCTGGAAGGTGCTGACGGGCTTGGCGCGCATGTCATATCGCAAATCGCCGGTTACGGTCGCGCTCTCCACGCCCGACGGCCGCCGCACCGTCGCCCGTCAGGCCGGTGACCGCACCGTGGTGCTGGCCGGGCCGCCCTCGGAGCTGCTGCTGCATGCCTTCGGCCGCAATGCCGTTCGGCTCGAGGCCACCGGCGCCCCGGACGACGTGGCACTGGTGCACGCCCTCGACCGCAGCGTCTGACCCGTCCGCCGTCGCGACCGCCCGCCCGGCGGGAGTGGCAGCGCGCCCACCGGTCATGAAACGATCACGCGTCGAGCGGTAGCTTGCGTCCTCGGCAGCGGCCCGTGTGTGATGAGGTGGTAGGCAATGTCTTGGCAACTGGCGGTTCTCGGACCGGTCGAGTTGACGGCCGATGGCGTGCCGATTCCGCCCATGCCGCCCAAACAGCAGGCGGCGCTGGCCATGCTGGCGTGTGCGCGCGGGCGCACGGTGTCGGTCGAGGAGCTGGTGGACGGGATCTGGGGTGCCGAACGGCCGAGCTCGGCGGTGGGTGCGCTCCGGAATTACGCGTGGGCGCTGCGCAAGCATCTGGCCGTGCAGCAGTCCGTGTTGCTGTCGTCGGAAGCGCGCGGCTATCGCCTGGACGGGCCGCTGCATCTGGATGTCGACCGCATCGACCGGTTGCGCGGCGAGGCGGCCGAGGCGCGCACGGCCGGCTGCCTGGAGACGGCCGACGTCGCGCTGCGTGACGCGCTGGGCGCGTGGCGCGGTGATCCGCTGACCGGCGTGCCCGGGCCGTGGGCCGCGGCCGAACGTGCGCGGCTGCGGCGGCTGCACCGCGTCCTCACCGAGGATCTCCTCGAGCTCACCGTGCAACGCGGCGACTTCTCGCACGCCATGGCCGAATTGGCCGCGCTCATCACCGGGGATCCGCACAGCGAGCGGCTGCGCGGGCTCATGATGACGGCCCTCTACCGGGCGGGCCGCCGCACCGAGGCGCTCGAGGAATACCAGCGTGTTCGCAGGTTGCTGGTGGCCGAGCAGGGCATCGAGCCGGGTCCGGCACTGGCGGAGCTGCACCGCCAGATCCTGGCCGACGAGCTGCCCACCGTGGCAGCGGAGACCGCGCCGATCGCCGTCGTCGCGCCCCGGCCGGCCCAATTGCCGCCCGACACAGCCGATTTCACCGGCCGGCACGATCTGGTGCGGGAGCTGTGCGCAGTGCTCGGCGCGACCCGGCCGATCGTGGCGATCTCCGGGATGGGCGGGGTCGGGAAGACAGCGCTGGCTCTGCATGTGGCACACCGGATCCGGGACCTGTACCCCGACGGCCAGCTGTACGTGGACCTGTTCGGCGCGGGCGCGACGCCGGCCGAACCCGAACACGTGCTGGGCGCCTTCCTGCGCGCGCTGGGCGTGGCGCAGAAGGAGATTCCGGTCGGTGTCGCCGAGCGGGCCGCGCTGTTCCGGTCCGCCAGTAGCGGCCGCCGCCTGCTGATCGTGCTCGACAATGCCTGCGACGCAGCGCAGGTCGCGCCGCTGCTGCCGGGGGACTCCGGCTGTGCGGTGCTGGTGACGGCGCGCCGCCCGCTCACCGCCCTCCCCGGTGTGCGGTCCGCGGCGCTGACGGTGCTCGAACCCGAGGAGGCCGTCACCCTGTTCACCCGCATCGTCGGCGCGGTGCGAGTGGCGGCCGAACCCGAGGCGGTGCGCCGCATCGTGGAACTGTGCGGTCTGCTGCCCATGGCGGTGCGCATCGTGGCCGCGCGGGTGGCGGCCCGGCCGCAGTGGACGGTGGTCTCGGAGGCGGACCGGCTCGCGGCCGAACGCCATGACCTGGACCGCTTCCGGGCCGGGGACCTGGCGCTGACGGCCGCCTTCCGCGCGGGCTACGAGCAACTGCCGCCGGACACGGCGCGCGCCTTCCGGCTGCTCGCCGTCGCCGATCTGCCCGAGCTCTCGCTGGCCGCCACCGCCGCGGTCCTCGACACCGTCGAATCGGTGGCCGAGGACCTGTGCGAAGAGCTGGTGGACCGCGGCATGCTGGAATCGGTCGGCCGGGGCCGCTACCACTATCACGATCTGATGCGCCTGTTCGCGCTCGGCCGTCCCGACCGCGAGCGCGAACTCGATGTCACCGCCCGCCTGCTCGACTATTACCTGGCCACCATGAAAACCGTGCTGCGCGTCCGGCATCCGGGTCTGCGGCTGCGTCTCGCACCCACCGGGCACCCCGGCACCCGCCTCGACGATCTGGATTCGACCCGCGACTTCCTCACCATCGAGCGCCGCAATCTGGCCGCCGTCTACCGGCTGGCGGTCGCGGGGACTCCCCGGCATCGGGTGCTGGCGGCGGACCTGGCGCTGACCGTCGCCGAGACGGGGCTGGCCTGTGACGCCACCGTCGACCTGGTCAAGGTCCTCGAAGAGCTGGTGCAGGCCATCACCTCCGACGGTGACATCGTGGCCGCCCGCCGGGCCCGGCTGGCGCTGGTCTTCGCGCTGGCCGCGGAACTGGAAGAGCCGCACGGGGCGGCCGTGCACGTGCGCGGGCTGCTCGCCGATGACGATCCGGATATCGATCCCTGGACCTCCGGAGCGATTCAGGGCTTCGCGGGCGTGCTCGCCCTGCACGACGGCGACCCGGCCCGCGCCACAACGCATTTCGCGACCGCCCTCACCTACTATCGACGCGCCGACAGCTCCGAGTGTGTCCGTGTCGCGTATTCGCTGCTCGCCCGGGCCTACTCGGCGGCCGGCCGCAACCGCGACTCCCTGGCCGCCGCGGCCCGGGCGGTGGTCGGCGACAACGAGTCGGGGGTGCGCCGCAATGTGGTGTGGGGCCTGACCGAGGCCGCCTGGATTCTCAGCAGCGAGGGCGACGCCGACCGTGGCGCCCGCCTTTTCGATGCCGCCCTGGTCACCGCCCGCCGCTTCGGCAACACCCGCTTCGAATCGGTGATCCACGCCCGCGCCGCCCGTGCCGACCTGGCCGCCGGCCGCTACGCTCAGGCCGCCGACCACGCCGAACGCGCCGAGGCCACCCGGATCTCGGCCGGGGGCGCCGCCCACACCCACAACCTGCTGGTCCGCTACACGGCCCTGCGCCGCCTGGGCCGCACCCTCGACGCCGCCGAGTGCTACCGCACCGCGAGCACCCACATCCCCGACTTCGACACCGCCCTCACCACCTGGACCGCCCTCCCCGCGACTCGCTGATCCAGCCCCGCTGCAGGCCGTGGCGGTTTTCCGGCGCGCGAATGGGCCGGTACCAGCCCGGGCGCGCCGTAGTGTGACGGGTGGTTTCGGGACGCTTCGAGGCGGGTGATCCCGCCGTCGGCGCGGGTTTTTGGTTGTGAGCGCCACAGTTTCTGATTCGGGTGGGCCGGGTGTTGCGGATGGTCCGGGTGGTGCTGTTGCGGCTAGCCTGGGACGCATGGCAGGTAAGGCCCGCACCGGAACGTCACGTTCGCGAGCGGCGGCTACGCGGGGGCAGGCTCCTGCACAGGCCCGCGCTCGCAGCCCACGCACCCCCGCGAAGGGGCGCGGGGGAGCGGGACGGAAGGCGCCGGCGCGGCGGCCCGCTCCGCGGCGCGGGTCGAATACCGCACCGCTGGCGGTGGTTCGGCGGGGCGTCACCAGCGGCTGGACCATGATGGCGCGGGGGCTGGGCGCGACGACGCGGGCGGTCAGCCGGGCCGGGGAGATCGAGCACGGGCATCGGCGCGATGGGATCGCGCTGGGGCTGGTGGCTTTCGCCTTCGTGATCGCGGCGGCCGTGTGGATGTCGGCGGGCGGTCCGGTCGGGCACTGGGTGGATGCCGTGGTGCGCGCGGTGGCCGGATCCGCCTCGGCGGCACTGCCGTTCGTGGCGGTGGCCATCGCGGTGATTCTGATGCGGACCGAGCCGCAGCCGGAGATCCGGCCCCGGCTGGTGCTGGGCGGTCTGCTGGCCGGTTTGCCGGTGCTGGGTCTGTGGCATCTGGCGGCGGGTTCGCCGTCCGACGCGCACGGTCGCGCGCACGCCGCCGGATTCGTCGGCTATGTGGTGGGCGGTCCGCTGGGTAAGGGGCTGAGCGCCTTCCTGGCGGTGCCATTGCTCATGCTGGCCATCGGTTTCGGGCTGCTGCTGATCACCGGCACCCAGGTGCGGGATGTGCCCGCGCGGCTGCGGGAGATCTTCGGCACTGGCGCGGGCGGCGACGAATACGAGAGCTACTCCGAGGAACGCGGCCTCTACGACCCCGACAGCTATGACGTTGACGGCTTCCCGATGCACCGGCCCGAGGTGCGCAAGCGCCGTGGCCGCACGCCGTCGGAGAACTATCCGACCGACGAGTTCTCAGGTTCCGACGCGGTCACCGAGATCATCGGCGAGCCGCCGCTGCAGGACGCCAAGGACATCGCCGCGCCGGAGGAAAAGCCGAAGCCCAAGCCGCGCAAGGCCATCGCGAAGGTCGTCGACCAGACTCCGCCGCCGCCGGAGCCGCAGCAGCTGGAGTTCGTCACCGACCGCGAGGTGGACGGCGATTACACGCTGCCGTCGCTGTCGCTGCTCACCGATGGCGATCCGCCGAAGAAGCGCAGTGCGGCAAACGAATCCATGATCGAGGCCATCACCGAGGTGCTGGTGCAGTTCAAGATCGATGCCGCGGTCACCGGTTTCGTGCGCGGCCCGACGGTCACCCGCTACGAGGTGGAGCTGGGTCCCGGCGTGAAGGTCGAGAAGATCACCGCCCTGGCCCGCAACATCGCCTACGCGGTGGCGACCGAGAATGTCCGTCTGCTGGCGCCGATTCCGGGCAAGTCGGCCGTCGGCATCGAGGTGCCTAACGCGGACCGCGAACTGGTGCGCCTGGCCGACGTGCTGAAGGCCTCGACCACCCGCAACGACCATCATCCGCTGGTGATCGGTCTGGGCAAGAACATCGAGGGCGAGTTCGTGGCGGCCAACCTGGCCAAGATGCCGCATCTGCTGGTGGCCGGTTCGACCGGTTCGGGTAAGTCCAGCTTCGTCAACTCCATGCTGGTCTCGCTGCTGTGCCGGGCCACCCCCGATGAGGTCCGCATGATCCTCATCGACCCCAAGATGGTGGAACTGACGCCCTACGAGGGCATTCCGCACCTGATCACGCCCATCATCACCCAGCCCAAGAAGGCCGCGGCGGCGCTGGCCTGGCTGGTGGAGGAGATGGAGCAGCGGTATCAGGACATGCAGGCCAACAAGGTTCGCCATATCGACGACTTCAACCGGAAGGTGAAGTCCGGCCAGATCACCGCGCCGCTGGGCAGCGAAAGGGTCTACCGCCCTTACCCGTACATCCTGGCCATCGTGGACGAGCTCGCCGACCTCATGATGACCGCGCCGCGTGATGTCGAGGACGCGATTGTCCGCATCACCCAGAAGGCCCGTGCCGCAGGCATTCACCTGGTGCTGGCCACCCAGCGGCCCTCGGTGGACGTGGTCACCGGTCTGATCAAGACGAATGTCCCGTCCCGCCTGGCCTTCGCGACCTCGTCGCTGACCGACTCGCGCGTCATCCTGGACCAGCCGGGTGCGGAGAAGCTCATCGGCATGGGTGACGGCCTGTTCCTGCCGATGGGCGCAAGCAAACCGACCCGTCTGCAGGGCGCCTTCATCTCCGACGAGGAGATCGCCGCCGTCGTCGACTTCGCCAAGACCCAGGCCGAACCCGACTACCAGGAGGGCGTCACCGCCGCCAAGGCCGGCGAGAAGAAGGACGTCGACCCCGATATCGGCGACGACCTCGACCTCCTCCTGCAGGCCATCGAACTGGTCGTCACCTCCCAATTCGGTTCCACCTCCATGCTGCAACGCAAACTCCGCGTCGGCTTCGCCAAGGCCGGCCGCCTCATGGACCTGATGGAAACCCGTGGCGTCGTGGGCCCGTCGGAAGGCTCCAAGGCCCGAGATGTCCTCATCAAACCCGACGAACTAGACGGCCTCCTCTGGACCATACGAGGCGGCGACGGCGCGCCGCCCGCCTCGGATGATGCTGAGCCCGAGGGCCTTTAGCCGCTCGCTCCCCGAGCGCGCGGGCCTGGCGGCCCTGCGTCCTCCGGGAACATTTGTCCAATCCACCGGCACGCCTCGGCCGGGATAGTGCACGTATGACTGTTTCCGGCAACAACTTACGCGCCGCCGCGGAGCTGATTCGGCCACTGCCGCTCATCACGGCACCCCCTCTCCGCCTTCATTGCGAAACACGCACTGCGGGAAGGAAAGGCAGATGACCCAAGCCGCACTGACAGGCGTGCCCGAGACAGCGTTGTGGACGCTGCGCAACCGGGCCGAGGAGGCGCTACGCTCGGATTCCGGCTACGCCGACGACGAGGCGGTCCGGCTCTACCGTGCACTGGCCGGGGAGGACTTCGAGCGCTTCGGGCCACCCAGCCAGGTCCACCCGTTGCGCGCGATGGTGATCGACGAGATCATCGCCGAATTCCTCGCCACCCACCCCGGTGGACCGGTGGTCGCACTCGGCGAGGGGCTGCAAACAACATACTGGCGTCTGGGCGAACCCGCGGCCGCCTGGTTCTCCCTCGACCTACCGGAAATGGTTGCCGCCCAGCGGCGACTGTTACCGCCGGCCCCGGCGATCACCCGCCTGGCCCGCTCGGTGCTCGACCGGTCCTGGCTCGATGAAGTGCCATCCGGCCCCGCCGCGGTTACCGCCGAAGGTCTGTTCATGTACCTCCCGCCCGCCGAGGTCCACCTGCTGATCGCGGACCTGGCCGGACACTTCCCCGGCGGCATCCTCCTCTACGACTCCATCCCGCGCGTATTCAGCGCGCTGACGATGAAGGGAAGGGTGCGCCTCAGCGACCGCTGTGCCGCCCCACCGATGCCGTCCAGCCAGTCCCTCCGTCAGGCGCGCCGGCTGCCCACTCGAATTCCGGGAGTCGTTGCGTCCGAGGACCTCATCCCGCCGCCCGGGCGGGGCCGCTGGGCCTCCCCACTGCTGCGCCGGGTCGCGACTGCCCCGGTCGTGCGCGCGCTGCGCCCCTCCCTCACCCTGCTCCGATTCTCGGAGTGAGCCATCTCGCGGGGGAACTTCCGCCCAAACCCGAGCGATGTCACTCGCACGGCGGCTGCGGCCGCGGCCATCACCACACCCAACCCGCCCGCCGAGCCGCCGGGCTGATCTCACCGGCGACCAAAGTAGAACGTGTTCTATATTCAGGGGTAACCGTTCCGGCGAGCCCTCGGGAGTTCACTTCATGTACCAGTGGTCCGACGAAGACCTGATGTTCCGCGATGCCCTGCGCGGATTCATCGACAAGGAGATCAAGCCCAACGTCGAGCAGCTGGAAAGTGGTGCGCTGCCGCCCTTCGACACCATCCGCAAGCTGTACGCGACCTTCGGCCTGGACGAGTTGGCTCGCGAAGGGCTGGAGAAGGCCTTTGCGCGGGAAGAGGGTGGCGCCGAGAGCAAGCCGGGCAAGTCCGGCGGTGGGTTCAGTGGATCGGGCAGCATGGGCGTGATCCTGAACAGTGAGCTCGCCGGCATCAGCCTGGGCCTGGTGGCCTCGATGGGCGTGAGCCTCGGCCTCACCGTCGGCACCATTCGCAGCCGTGGCACCCTGGCGCAGAAGAAGCGCTGGCTGCCCGAGCTGGTCACCTTCGAGAAGGTCGGCGCCTGGGCCATCACCGAACCCGATTCGGGCTCGGACGCTTTCGGCGGCATGAAATCCTACGTCCGCCGCGACGGCGAGGACTACATCCTCAACGGCCGGAAGACCTTCATCACCAACGGCCCGTACGCGGATGTCACCGTCGTCTACGCCAAGCTCGACGAGGAGGACGGCACCGACCGCCGCGACCGCAAGGTGCTCACCTTCGTGCTCGACAAGGGCATGCCGGGCTTCACCCAGAGCGCCGCCTTCAAGAAGATGGGCATGAACTCCTCGCCCACCGGCGAACTGTTCTTCGACAATGTCCGCATCACCCCCGACCGGCTGCTCGGCGAAACCGAGAATCCGGCCAAGGGCGACGGAAAGGACAGTGCCAAGGAGTCTTTCGCCGCCGAGCGCATCGGCATCGCCTCGCTGGCGTTGGGCATCATCAACGAATGCCACCGGCTCAGCGTCGATTACGCCAAGTCTCGCAAGCTGTGGGGCAAGGAGATCGCCCAGTTCCAGCTCATCCAGCTCAAGCTGGCCGAGATGGAGATCGCGCGAATCAATGTGCAGAACATGGTGTTCAACGCCATCGAGCGCACCGCCGCGGGCGAGAAGGTCTCCCTCGCCGAGGCCTCGGCCATGAAGCTGTACTCCTCGCGCGCGGCCACCGAGGTCGCCATGGAGGCCGTGCAGCTCTTCGGCGGCAACGGCTACATGGCCGAGTACAAGGTGGAGCAGCTCGCCCGCGACGCCAAGTCGCTCATGATCTACGCGGGCAGCAACGAAATTCAGGTCACCCACATCGCCAAGGGCCTGCTCGGCGGGTAGCCCCGCACTCAGGACAGCGGGCCCACCACGGATTCGGCGCCGGCCAGCAGCTCGCCCGAGGCCGCCAGCTGCACGACCGCTTCGATCTCCGGTGCCAGGTAGCGGTCGGCGCCCGGTCCCTCGACCACCGCACGAATCCGGTCGCGGACCGCGGCGGTCGCGGGGGACGGTTCCAGCGGGGCCCGCAGATCCAGGGCGCGGGCCGCGGTGAGGGCCTCGATGGCCAGCACCCGGGTCAGGCCGTCGATGGCGCGACGCAGCTTGCGAGCCGCCGACCACCCCATCGACACGTGGTCCTCCTGCATCGCCGAGGAGGGGATCGAGTCCACGCTCGCGGGCGCGGCCAGGCGCTTGAGCTCGGAGACGATCGCGGCCTGGGTGTACTGGGCGATCATGTGACCGCTGTCGACGCCGGGATCGTCGGCCAGGAACGGCGGCAGGCCGTGGTTGCGGGCCCGGTCCAGGAAGCGGTCGGTGCGGCGTTCGCTGATGCTGGCCACATCGGCGACGACGATGGCCAGGAAGTCCAGCACGTAGGCCACGGGCGCGCCGTGGAAGTTGCCGTTGGACTCCACCCGGCCGTCGAGGGTGACCACCGGATTGTCCACGGCGCTGGACAGTTCGTAGGACGCGATCCGTTCGGCGTGCGCGAGGGTGTCGCGCGCGCCGCCCGCGACCTGCGGGGCACAGCGCAGCGAGTAGGCGTCCTGCACCACCGTGCAGTCGGGGGTCGCGTGGCTGGCCACGATGCCCGAACCCTGCAGCAGCCGAACCATATTCGAGGCGGCGAGCGCCTGACCCGGCTGCGGGCGCAGGGCCTGCAGGTCGGTGGCGAACACCTTGTCGGTGCCGAGCAGGCCCTCGACGCTCATCGACGCGGTCACGTCGGCCAGGCGGAAGAGCCGGCGCAGGTCGTGGCAGGCCAGCACGAGCATGCCGAGCATTCCGTCGGTGCCGTTGATCAGCGCCAGGCCCTCCTTCTCCGCGAACACCACCGGCTCGAGGCCGGCCGCGGCCAGCGCCTGCGCGGCCGGCATGAGCGTGCCGTCCGCATCGCGGACCATGCCCTCACCCATCACCGCGAGGGCGACGTGCGACAGGGGAGCCAGGTCGCCGGAACAACCGAGGCTGCCGTACTCGTGCACGACCGGCGTGATCCCCGCCGACAGCAACCCGGCGTACGCCTGGGCGACCTCGACGCGCACGCCGGTCCGGCCGGTCGCCAGCGTGGACAGCCGCAGCAGCATGAGGGCACGGATCACCTCACGCTCGACCTCGGGCCCCGAACCGGCCGCGTGCGAGCGAACCAGGCTGCGCTGCAACTGAGTTCGCAGTTCCAGCGGAATGTGCCGGGTGGCCAGGGCGCCGAAACCGGTCGATACGCCATAGACCGGCTTCGGGTCGGCCGCCAGCGCCTCGATCCGGGTGCGGCTCGCCGAGATCACGGTGAGCGCGTCCTCCGACAGCCGCACGGTGGCATTGCCACGGGCGACCCGGACCACGTCCTCGGGGGTGAGGGCGCCGACGCCGACGACGACTTCGGTGTCGGATGCCGCCGCGGCGTGCTGTTCGGAAAGTCGGAGGGTGTTCGCGTTCATCGTGTTGTTGTCCAATCCAATCTGCGGTCAGGGACGAGCTCTGTGCTCGGGAAGAGCTGTGCGGTCAGGGAAGAGCGATTTCGGGCGCCGGGTCCGTGAGGGCCGCCGGTGCGGGTTGCGTCGCGGGCCGGACCCACAGCCGATAGGCGGCGGTGAGCAGGACCAGCCACACGGCTCCGACGATGAGCGCCACCCGGGTGTCGGCGTCGAAGGCGAGCAGGACGATCACGAAGGTCAGGCCCGCGATGGCGAAGATCGGCAGGTACGGCCACAGCGGCACCGGGAACTTCAGCGCGGCGGCCTCTTCCGCGCTCATCTGCCGGCGCGAGCGGAAGTGGGACACCAGGATCATCAGCCAGACGAAGACCGTGGCGAAGGTGGCGATGGAGGCGATGACCACGAAGACCCGGTCCGGGATCAGGTAGTTGAGCATCACGCCGACCAGCAGGGCCGACACCATGATCACGACGGTCATCCACGGCACACCGTTGCGCGAGACCCGCCGCATCACGGCCGGGGCCTGCCCGCGCAGGGCCATGCCGTACATCATCCGGCCCGCGCCGAAGATATTGCTGTTGATGGCCGACAGCGCGGCCGTGATCACCACGACGTTCAGCACGGTCGCCGCCGATCCCAGGCCCAGGCTCTTGAAGATCTGCACGAACGGGCTGCCCTCGTCGCCGATCTGGTTCCAGGGCGTGACGGCCATGATCACGGTCAGGGTCAGGACGTAGAACAGCATGATCCGTGCGGGGACGGTGTTGATCGCCCGCGGAATCGTCCGCTCGGGATTCTCCGCCTCGCCCGCGGTGACGCCGATGATCTCCGAACCGCCGAACGCGAACATGACGATCGCGAAGCACCCGAGGAAGCCGCCCACGCCATTGGCGAAGAATCCGCCTCCGGCGTGCAGGTTGGATAGGCCGGTGCTGGTGTCATGGATGCCGAATCCCCAGATCAGCACGGCGGTTCCGCCCGCGATCATGGCGATGATCGCGACCACCTTGATCAGGCTGAACCAGAACTCGAGCTCGCCGAACACCTTGACGTTGAGCAGGTTGATCGCGCCGATGAAGAAGACGATCGCCAGCACCCAGATCCACCGGGGGACATCCGGGAACCAGAACCCCATGTAGACACCGAAGGCGGTGGTGTCGGCCAGCAGCACGATGACCATCTCGAAGATGTAGGTCCAGCCGGTCATGAACCCGGCCAGTGGACCGATGTGCTGGCTGGCGTACTCACCGAACGACCCGGACACCGGGTTGCGGACCGCCATTTCGCCCAGCGCCCGCAGCACGATGAAGATCACGGCGCCGCCGATCAGGTAGGCCAGCAGCACCGAAGGGCCGGCCTGTTTGATCGCCTCGGCCGACCCGTAGAAGAGGCCGGTGCCGATGGCCGAACCGAGTGCGATGAACCGGATGTGGCGGGCGGTCAGACCCCGGGTCAGGGTCGAGGAGATGTCTTTCACGGATCGGACTCCCTGGTGTTGTTCATAACGCAGCCCGACAGGGATTGTGAGTGCGTTCACATATGTATAGGGCTGTCTATACAACTGTGTCAAGAGTGGGTAGTTACACAACGGCAACTAATCTAGACGGCCGCCGCGCCGAGTCACGATCCGGTGGATCAGCCGAGCGGCGGTGCGCGCGGTCCGGTGGTCGATATCGAGCTCCGGATTCAGCTCCGCCACATCCAGCAGCGCCAGCTTGCCGCTGCCCGCGACCAGGTCACACACCCGCTCGATCACCTCGAGCGGCACGCCGTACGCGGCCGGGGCGCTGACGCCCGGCGCGACCGGTGCAGGGAGCACATCCAGGTCAATGGTCAGATACACGACATCGACGGTGGCCAGGAACTCCTCGACGAAACCCCGCACCCCGGGCATATCCGCCGCGGTGCAGTCCTCGTCGAGCCGATAGCGCACTCCCAGCGTCGCGGCCGTGTCGAACAGTGCCACGGTATTGCTCGGCTGCGAGATGCCGAGAACCGCATAGTTGAGCACCCGCCCGGCTGTCGCCTCATCCTCGGCCATCTGCCGGAACGGGGTCCCGGAACTGGGCGTCGAGTCGGCGCGCAGATCGAAATGGGCATCGAGGTTGAGCACGCCCAGTCGCGCACCGGCCGCGACCGCGGCCCCGGCGGCGATGCCGAGATAGCTGGCGTAGGCCACCTCGTGCCCGCCGCCGAGCACCGTCACGAAATGCCCGCTGTCGAGCAATTCGGTCACCACCGTGCCCAGCCGCCGCTGCCCGGATTCGAGATCCCCGTCCTCGACCGCGACGTCACCGGCGTCCATGACGCGTGCCGGGCGGGGTAGCGCCATGGACGACAGTGCCTGCCGCAGGGCGGCCGGGCCGGCGGCAGCTCCGGTCCGCCCCTTGTTGCGGCGGACCCCCTCATCGCTGCGGAATCCGACCAGAACGCTTGCCCCGGGCGGGGTTTCGGGGGTGAACGGGGATATCGCGCTGTGCCAGCGCAGGTGTGCCGGGCCCGGGCCGTCGTCGCGACCGGACCAGGGTGCGGGCGGATGATCGACAGCGGTCACAGCCGGTGCCCGTCCTTCCAGATCTCGCGCACCAGCGCCACTCCCGGCCGGTACGCCAGATACAGGTGCGAGGGTGCGTCCAGTGCGATCAGATCGGCGCGCGCGCCGACCCGGATGTGCCCGATGTCGTTGCGCCGCAACGCCGCCGCGCCGCCCGCGGTCGCCGCCCACACGGCTTCGTCGGGGCTCATGTGCATTTCGCGTACGGCCAATGCGATGCAGAACGGAATGCTCGTGGTGTAGCAGGTGCCCGGATTGCAGTCGGCGGCCAGGGCGACGGTCACGCCCGCGTCGAGCAGGGCCCGCGCGTCGGGATATTTGTTGCGCGTGGAGAAGTCGGCCCCCGGCAGCAGGGTGGCGACCGTGCTGCTCGCCGCCAGCGCGTCGATGTCCTCGCGGGTGGTGTAGGTGACGTGATCGACCGAGGCCGCCCCCAGCTCCGCCGCCAGCTGGACGCCGGCGCCGTAGCTGAGCTGGTTGCCGTGCACTCGCGGCGTCAGCCCCGCCGCGATACCGGCCTCGAGCACGGCACGCGACTGGTCGGCGTCGAAGGCGCCCTCCTCGCAGAAGACGTCGATCCAGCCGGCGTGCGAGGCGCACGCGGGAATCATCTCGTCGATGACCAGCCGCACGTAATCGTCGGTGCGCCCGGCGAATTCCGGCGGCGTGACATGCGCCGCCAGCAGAGTCGTCTCCGACGTGTGCCGGCCGGCGATCTCGAGGCTCCGCAACTCGTCGGCAACGGTCTGCCCGTAGCCCGACTTCGTTTCGATCGTGGTGGTTCCGGTCCGCAGGGCCTCGGCGACCAGCCGGGCGACATTGGCGCTCAGCGCCGTGTCGGTGGCCGCCCGGGTCGCGGCGATGGTCGTCCGGATGCCGCCCGCGCTGTACGGCGCGCCCGTCATGCGGGCCGCGAATTCCTCCGACCGCTCGCCGCCGAACACCAGATGCGCATGGCTGTCGACGAATCCGGGCAGGGCGGCGCGGCCTTCCAGGTCCACCCGGGTGTCGGCGCTGCCCTCGGGCAGGCGCGTCCGCGGGCCGACCCACTGGATCAGGCCGTCGCCGAGCACCACCGCCGCATCCCGGATCACGCCGAGCGGGCCCGCGCCGATCTCGGGATCATTGGTCACCAGGGCGCCGATATTGTCGATGACCGTCCACTGCCCGGATTCGTTGTGCATGTGAGTTCAGTTCTCCTGCATCGGGATTCGGACGCCGCGCGTGGCGGCGACATCGGCCGCGTGCTGGTAGCCGGCATCGACGTGGCGGATCACGCCCATGGCGGGATCGTTGGACAGCACCCGCTCGAGCTTGCGGGCGGCCAGTTCGGTGCCGTCGGCGATGCACACCTGGCCGGCGTGGATGGAACGGCCCATGCCCACTCCACCGCCGTGGTGGATCGATACCCATGATGCCCCGGACGCGGTGTTGACCAGGGCATTGAGCAGCGGCCAGTCGGCGATGGCGTCGGAGCCGTCGGCCATGGCCTCGGTCTCGCGGTAGGGGGAGGCCACCGAACCGGAGTCCAGGTGGTCACGGCCGATGGCGACCGGCGCGGACAGTTCACCGGAGGCGACCATCTCGTTGAACTTCAGTCCCGCCCGGTGGCGTTCGCCGTAGCCGAGCCAGCAGATGCGCGCGGGCAGGCCCTCGAAGTGAACCTTCTCCCCGGCCATGGTGATCCAGCGCTCGAGGTGCTCGTTCTCCGGGAACAGCTCGAGGATGGCCTGGTCGGTGGCGGCGATGTCCTTCGGGTCGCCGGACAGGGCGGCCCAGCGGAACGGGCCCAGGCCCTCTTCGAACAGCGGCCGGATGTAGGCGGGCACGAATCCCGGGAATTCGAAGGCCCGCTCGTAGCCGCCCTTGCGCGCCTCGTCGCGGATGGAGTTGCCGTAGTCGAACACCTCGGCGCCGGCGTCCTGGAAGCCGACCATGGCCTCGACGTGAGCGGCCATGGACTTGCGGGCCTCGGTGGTGAACCAGGCGGGATCCTCGGCGGCGCGGCGGTGCCAGTCGGCCACGTCGACGCCGATCGGCAGGTAGGACAGCGGGTCGTGGGCTGAGGTCTGGTCGGTCACGATGTCGATCGGCGCGCCCATGGCGAGCAGGCGCGGGAAGATCTCCGCGGCATTGCCGACCACGCCGATGGACAGCGGTTCCCGCGCGTCGCGCTGCTGGACGGCCAGTTCCAATGCGGCTTCGAGGCTTTCGGCCTTGGTGTCGAGGTAGCCGTGCGCGATGCGGCGATCGATGCGGGTGACGTCGACGTCGACGCACAGCGCCACGCCGTCGTTCATGGTCACCGCGAGCGGCTGCGCGCCGCCCATGCCGCCGACGCCGGCGGTCAGGGTGATGGTTCCGGCGAGGGTGCCGCCGAAACGCTTGCGCGCCACCGCGCCGAAGGTCTCGTAGGTGCCCTGGAGGATGCCCTGGCTGCCGATGTAGATCCACGAACCCGCGGTCATCTGGCCGTACATCATGAGGCCCTCGGCCTCGAGCTTGCGGAACTGCTCCCAGTTGGCCCAGTCGCCGACGAGGTTGGAGTTGGCCAGCAGGACGCGCGGCGCCCATTCGCTGGTCCGCATCACGCCGACCGGCTTGCCGGACTGAACCAGCAGCGTCTCATCGTCTTTCAGGGTGGTCAGCGTGCGCACGATGGCGTCGTAGGCATCCCAGCTGCGGGCGGCGCGGCCGGTGCCGCCGTAGACGACCAGATCGTCGGGACGCTCAGCGACCTCGGGGTCGAGGTTGTTCATCAGCATGCGCAGGGCGCCCTCCTGCTGCCAGCCGAGGCAGTTCAGTTCGGTGCCGCGCGGCGCACGGACCGGGCGGGGGCCGGACGTGGGGTTGGTGGTCATCGGGACTCCTGTGTATGGGCTGATCGTGACGCCCATAACACCCCGGATTCGACGCCTGGAACAGCGTCGGCGCGAGAGATTCTCGGATCCGAGACACCTGACCGCTGCGGGGCGCCGCCGGAGCGCCGATACACTTGGGCCCGAACGGGCGGGTGTCCACCGATGGGCAGGATGTGGAACAGGTGACGAATGTGGCGATGGACGAGGTGGATATCGCGTCGCTGTATCGGGCTCGCGGCCCTGGAGCAGCCCCGGCGTATCAGCGCGTCAAGGATCTGATCACCGAGCAGATCGTCTCGGGGCGCTGGCGGGAGGGCGAGCTGCTGCCGTCGGAGAATCAGCTGGTCGGTGCACTGGGCCTGTCGCGCATGACGATCAATCGCGCGCTGCGGGAGCTGAGCGCGGACGGTCTGGTAGTCCGGCTGACCGGTGTCGGCACGTTCGTGGCCGAGCGGAAGGTCAGTTCGGCGCTGGTCGAGGTGCGCAATATCGCCGACGAGATCGGGGATCGGGGCCACCGGCATCGGGCCGAGGTGGTGTCGCTGGAGCAGCGCCCGGCGGATTCGGTGATCGCGCAGGATCTCGGTATCGCCGAGGGCAGCCCCGTATTCCATTCGAAGCTGGTGCATTTCGAGGATGGACTGCCCATCCAACTCGAGGATCGCTTCGTGAATCCCGAGTTCGCGCCGCGCTATCTGGAACAGGACTTCACGACCACGACACCCAACACGTACCTGGTGTCGGTGGCTCCGCTCGGTCGTGGCGAGCATGTGGTGGAGGCGGTGCTGCCGACCCCCGACGAGTGCGCCCTGCTCGGGCTCGCCGAGTCGGAGCCGTGCCTGCTGATCCGCCGTCGTACGTGGTCGGAGGACCGGCTGGTCAGTTCGGCACGGCTGCTGCATCCCGGTTCCCGCTACCGGCTCGCGGGAACCTTCGACGCGCAGACTTCCTGAGGGGTTACCCCGTGCGGACCAGGCCGCGGATCTGACGCACCGCCACGGACATGGCGGCGACGTCGGCGGCCGGGCTCTCGAGGATTTCGGTGAGGGTGGAGCTGGTCCGGTGGATGCGGGTGGCGTTGCGGGTCGCCCACCGGGCGATGGTGTCGGCGGGCGGCTCGGCCGGATCGGGCCGGTCCGCCAGCAGTGCCAGGCACAGCAGGCGCAGGGATCCGTACAGGTCGTCGCGCAGGGCCAGGCGGGCCATCGAACCCCAGCGGTCCTCGGTGGACAGTCGCGAAACCGATTGCAGCAGGCGCACTGTGCCCAGATGCTGGCTCAGCGCGTAGTACAGCCCGGCCACGTCGGCCACCTCGTGACCGCCCGCGTCGGCGACCTCGATGATGTCGAGCAACCCGAACTGGTCGAGCAGCAGGTGCACCCGCGCGGCCAGCTCGTGCGGCACCCCGGCGTCGATCGAGTCCGCGATGCGGCCATGCAGGTCCGCCAGTTCACGGTCGCGCAGCCATTCCGGGACCAGGTGTGCGTGTGCCGCCAGCCGCGGGGCGAATCTGCCGGTCTCGGTGGCGATGTCGAGTGGCTGCGGGCGGTTGGCCAGCAGCCAGCGCACCGCTCGGTCGAGCACCCGCTGCGTGGTGCGGACGAGCCCGTTGGTGACCGCCGCCGGCAGTCCGCTGGCGGCGATGTCGTCCCAGAGGCGGTGCAGCCCGAAGACGCGGGTGGCGACGAGATAGCCGCGCACCACGTCCGGCCCGCCGGCCGCGGAGTCCTCGGCCAGCCGGAAGACGACACTGATTCCGCCGTGGTCGATCACATCGTTGGCGAGCTGTGTCGCCACGATCTCGCGGTGCAGCGGGTGCTCGGACACGCTGTCGCCGAAACGTTCTCGCAGTGAGGCGGGGAAGTAGGCGAGCAGATGATCGTGCATCGCGGGGTCGTCGGGCAGGTCGCCGGCGAGCAGTTCGTCCTTGATCGCGAGTTTGGCGTGCGCCAGCAGGGTCGCCAGTTCCGGGGAGGTCAGACCGCGGCCGCTGTCGGCGCGGCGGGTGAGTTCGTTCTCGTCGGGCAGTGCCTCCAGGGCCCGGACCAGTCCGCGCCGGGCCTCCAGCTGCGCGATCATGCGGGCGTGCACGCCGATGCGGGCGGCCGCGTCGGCCCGGCTCACGCCCAGGACCCGGTTCTGGGAACGGTTGTCCCGCAGGACGATCCGGCCGACCTCGCCGGTCATGTCGGCCAGCAGGCGGTCGCGTTCGGCCCGGTCCACCCGGCCCGCCGACATCATGCCGTCCAGCAGAATCTTGATGTTCACTTCGTGGTCGGAGCAGTCGACCCCGGCCGAGTTGTCCAGGGCGTCGGTGTTGATTCTGCCTCCGCCGCAGGCGTATTCGATGCGGCCGCGCGCGGTGAATCCGAGGTTGCCACCCTCGCCGACCACGGTGGCCCGCACGTCGGCGGCGTTCACCCGCACGCCGTCATTGGCCTTGTCGCCGACGTCGGCATGTGATTCGGCGGCGGCCTTGACGTAGGTACCCACGCCGCCGTTCCACAGCAGGTCGACGGGTGCGCGCAGGATCGCGCGGATGACCTCGTTCGGTGGCGCCGCCGTGACCGACTCCGGAAGCCCCAGTGCGGCACGGATTTCGGGGCTGAGGGGCACCGATTTCGCCGATCGCGGCCACACCCCGCCGCCGGCGCTGATGACGGCGGGATCGTAGTCCGCCCAGGAGGAGCGGGGCAGTTCGAACAGTCGCCGGCGTTCGGCGTAGGAGACCGCTGCCCGCGGCTGCGGGTCGAGGAAGATGTGCCGGTGGTCGAACGCGGCGACCAGCCTGATGTGCTCACTGAGCAGCATGCCGTTGCCGAAGACGTCGCCGCTCATATCGCCGATCCCGGCCACCGTGAAGTCGGCCGTGCCGGTGTCGCGGCCCATTTCGTGGAAGTGGCGTTCGACACTCTCCCACGCGCCGCGGGCGGTGATGCCCATCGCCTTGTGGTCGTAGCCGACCGATCCGCCCGAGGCGAACGCGTCGCCGAGCCAGAAGCCGTAGCCCGCCGCGACATCGTTGGCGATATCGGAGAAGGTCGCGGTGCCCTTGTCCGCGGCCACCACCAGGTAGGTGTCGTCACCGTCGTGGCGGACGACGTCGCGAGCCGGGAGCACGGCTCCCGTGGCCGCGTCGATATTGTCGGTGACGTCGAGCAGGCCGGCGATGAACTGCCGGTAGCAGGCGATGCCCTCGGCCAGGTGGGCGGCGCGGTCGGCCGCGTCGTCGCCGGTGGGCCGCGGCGGTTGTCTGACGACGAATCCGCCCTTGGCGCCGACCGGCACGATGACGGCGTTCTTCACCGCCTGCGCCTTGACCAGTCCGAGGACCTCGGTGCGCAGGTCCTCCTTGCGGTCCGACCAGCGCAGGCCGCCGCGCGCCACCGCGCCGAACCGCAGATGCACGCCCTCGACCCGGGGCGAGTAGACGAAGATCTCGAATCGTGGCCTGGGATGGGGGAGTTCGTCGATTCGCTGCGGGTCCAGCTTGATCGACAGTGCCGTCGCCTTGCCGTCGCGCACGAAGTAGTTGGTGCGCAGCGTGTTTCGGACCAGCGTGGTGAGGGCGCGCAGAATGCGGTCCGCTTCGAGCCCGACGACCCGGCCGATGGCGTCGTTGAGCCGGTCGGTCACGTCGGCCTCGGCGGCTGCGGAGTGCCCGTCCGGCGCGAACCGCGCATGGAACAGGTCCGTCAGCAGCCGCGCGGATTCGGGATGTGCGGCAAGAACTTCGGCGATCCGTTCCGGGCTGTACGGGAATCCGCTCTGCCGCAGGTACTTCGCGTACGCCCGCAATACCGACACCGGGCGCCAGGCCAATCCGGCGCCCAGCACCAGGCGGTTGAAGGTGTCGCTCTCGGCGTCGCCCCGCCAGGCGGCGGCGAAGGCTTCGGTGAAGCGGGTGTGCGTGCCGTCGTCGGACGCCGGTTCGCTGTCGAAGGCCAGGCCGAAGTCGTATATCCAGCATTGGTTTCCGGCCGAATCGTCGACCGGGTAGGTGCGTTCGTCCAGGACTTCCACGCCGAGGGACTGGATGACCGGCAGGATGCGGCTGAGCGAGACGGCCGCGCCGGCGATGTAGAGCGTGAGCCGCAACCGTCCGCGCGCCCGTCCGGTGGGTGGGTGCAGGGCCACGTCGCACGAATCGGGGTGCAGCGTTTCGATGCGGGCGATGTCGGCGGCGGCCCGGCCGGGGTCGAAATCGTGTTTGTACCACTCGGGCAGGGACCGGGAGTACGCCTTCGCCAGGGTGTGGTCTGCCATGCGTGCGTAGAGGTTGTCGTCCCAGTCCTGCGTCATTGTCGGAAATCTCCCCGGTGCGGCGGTTGTATATACAACAACATACAACTGCTGTGAGGGGCCTCACAAGCAGGGGTGCCGAGTCACCGCGCTACCGGTGCCTGACCCGCGATTCGCGAGGTCAGACGCTCCGCACCCCACCGCAGGGCCTGGCCCACCACCTCCGGCTCGGGATAGGACAGCGTGCGCCACGTGGTGCTGAGGGCCGCGACCGGACGGCTGTTGTGGTCGAACACAGCCGTGCCGACCGACCGCAGGCCCGCCGTCACCAGTTCCACCTCCTCGGCCCAGCCGCGGGCGCGGATCTGTTCCAGGTCCCGGCGCAGCTCGGTCAAGGTCCGGGGTCCGCGCCCGGTGCGGGTGATGAAGTCGGAACGCTTGGCGTACAAGGCTTTCACCTGGGCATCGGGCAGCGAGGCGAGAATCGCCCGCCCGTTCGCGGTCAGATGGGACGGCAGCCGAACCCCGATATCGGTGATCAGCGAGACCTCCGCGGCCGGACCGGAGCCGGGGCGTTCCTTGAGCAGGTAGACGGTCTCGTTGCCGTGCAGGATGCCCAGATGCACGGCTTGCCCGAGCTGTCTGGCCAGCTGGTGCAGAATCGGCTGAGCCAGCCGTTCCAGCGGTTCGTGGCGCAGGTAGGCCGAACCGATCTCGAAGGATGTCACGCCCAGTCCGTAGGCCTGTTCGCCCGGCACGTACACCACGAATCCGCGGTCCACCAGCACCGACAGAATGTGGTAGACCGATGAGCGCGGCAGCCCCAGGTCGCGGGCGAGCGCCGCGGCCCGGACCGGGCCCGGACCCTGGGCCAATCGGACGAGGATGTCGAGCGCCCGACCGACCGCCGGCGACGTGGTCGAAACCGAAGATTGGGCCATGCCCCGGATTCTGCCAGCGACGCCGAATCGGCAGTGGCGTCGGCGAAGTGGGTCTCGGGCAATCCGCTCCGATCACAACAGTGAAGCGTTATCGTTTCTCATTGCTCACGCTGTCGTGAGCGATACGTGAGGAGCACAACCATGAAGAATTCCCGCCGAGCCGGAATCGGCGCGACGGCGTTCGGCGCCGCGGCCGCCGTCGCCGCCCTGACCGCCCCCGATGCGAGCGCGCTGGTCACCGGAATCACGGTCAGCGGCAGCCAGGTCTGCGTCAACCAGGCCACCACCGTCACCGTCGCCGTCACCGCGACCTCGTTCCTGTTCGACGTGTCGCTGACCGACAACGACACCCAGGTCGGCAACTCCAAGGTGTCCAACAGCCAGGCCACCTTCAGCTGGAGGCCCACCACCACCGGTTCCCACACGCTCAAGGCGACGCAGGAGGTGGTCAGCACCAAGACCACCACCGTGAACGTCGTCGACTGCACCCCGTCGGGTGGCGGCTCCGGCTCCTCCGCGTCCAACCCCCTCGCTGGACTCCTCAGCAGCCTCTCGGCCCAGTGAGCCGATAGCGCGCGCCAGGCGAAAGCCACTGCCTCGCAGTGTCTTTCGCCTCGCTATGCGATCTCAGATTCCGTTGAACCGGGCCAGGATGTCGAACGCGCGTTCCGCGGTCTGTCGCTCCAGCTCGATCTCCGCGGCCGTCGCCGTCGTCAGCGTGGGATTCGCGAGGGCGAGCCCGTTGGCGAAGATCGTCACATTGGCCCCGAGGTCGGCGGCGACCAGCAGCGGCTTGGTGGCGACGCCCTGGCCCAGCATCTGATCGAGTCCTTCGCCAAAGAAGTAGAACCGCCACAGCGGGCCCATGTTCGCCTGGTAGATCCGGTCGGTCCGCTCGGTGATGACATCGCCGGTCTGGGCGATGCTGGCCACGATCTTGAAATAGTCCCCGGCGTCGGCCGGTGTCGACCTCGCCTCGGCGACCGCCCGTGGCAGATCGACGATCAGATGCGCGTTGTAGCCGGCGAGCGCGACCCGGCCGGGTGAGGCCGCGCAGTCCGCGGCGAGCGCGAAGTAGTTGGCCCAGTGCGGTTCCGGCGTGCCGCCGCCGAACTCGGCATGCACATTGTCGAGGAACCGGCGCAGCAGATCGAAGCTGACCCGGTGCGCGTACTCCGGGTCGGCGAACGCTCGCGGATCGCGCTGCAGCGGCAGCACCGCCTGCTGCTCGACGACGTCCAGACCGGTGGCGAAGCTGCCCCTGCGGTCCGCGTGCTGCTCGAGGATCTGCGTGATCAGGTGGTCGCGGGACACGGCGTCCTCGAGCCGCGCCAGTTCGTCGTCGCCGGCGAGCGTGCCGGTATCGGCGAGCCGGGCGATCTCGTCGTTCTCGGCGGCGGACAGGGTGGTCGCGCATTCCGGTGTGGACGGTGGTGCGGCGAGTGCGGTCGCGGGCGCGACCACTGCGGTGGCGGAAACGGACAGCGCGGCAACGAAATGCCAAAATGCATCGGGCACGATGGGGTTCTTAGCAGTGGCGGCCCGCGAGCGCCCGGCGGACACGCCGAGCAGGCGCCGGAAAGTTGACGGGATACATTTGCGCGGTCCGGATTCCTCTGTGAAAGGGTTACCGCCATGTCGATCGCCGCTGACAAGGTTGTCTCCATCGAATACACGCTGAAGGCCGATGACGGCGAGGTGCTGGACACTTCCGTCGGCGAGGCGCCGCTGGTGTACCTGCACGGCGCGGACAACATCGTGCCGGGCCTGGAGCAGGCCCTCGAGGGCAAGAGCACCGGCGACGAGCTGGTCGTCGTGGTGGAGCCCGAGGACGCCTACGGCGAGTACCTGGCCGAACTGGTCAGCGCCGTGCCCCGCGACATGTTCGAGGGTGTGGACGAGCTCGAGCCCGGAATGGAGTTCCACGCCGAGGCGCCGGACGGCGATTCGCAGATCGTCACCGTCCGCCAGGTCGACGGCGACGAGGTGACCATCGACGCCAACCATCCGCTGGCCGGTCAGCGCCTGCACTTCACCGTCAAGGTCGTCGACGTCCGCGACGCCAGCGAGGACGAACTCGCCCACGGCCACCCGCACGGCGAGGACGACCACGACCACTGAGACAGGCGCGCTGTCTGCCACGGTCACCCCGCGGTGTCCGCCGGCAGTCGCGAACCTGCCGCCGTGCCAGGGCCTCGTCCGGAAAGCGGCTGGATGGATCGGTCCACGCTATTCGGAGCGGGTGTGGCGGGCGACGGTGTTCAGGTGGCGGAGGGCTTGGCTGTAGGAGGTGAGGAGGGAAGTCTCGGCGTAGGGGATGGCGAGTTCGGCGCAGCAGGCTCGGACCAGGGGCTGGGCGCTGCGGAGGGCGGGTCGGGGCATGGAGGGGAAGAGGTGGTGTTCGATCTGGTAGTTGAGCCCGCCCAGCGCGAGGTCGATCAGGGGCCCGCCGCGTACGTTCCGGGAGGTCAGGACTTGCCGGCGGAGGAAGTCGGTGTTGTGGCCGGCGGGGAGAACGGTCATGCCTTTGTGATTGGGTGCGAAGGTGCAGCCCATGTAGAAACCGAACAGGCCCTGCTGTACAGCGATGAAGGCCAGCGCCTTGACCGGTGACAGCGCCAGGAAGACCGCGGTCGGGTAGGCGATCGCGTGTGCGGAGAGCAACGCGCCCTCCCGGATACGGTGTGGGATGGGCCATTTCAACACGGCGCGCACGCTCGAGTTGTGCAGGCTGCCCGCCTCGAGGAGCAGCATCGGGAAGAAGAGCCAGGCCTGGTAGCGGAAGACGAAGCGCCGCCAGCCTTTTCCGGTGACCGCTCGTTCGCCGGAGTGGGCCAGGATTCCCGCGACGTCGGGATCCGCGCCCTCGGTGTTGGGGTGCGCATGATGGCGGTTGTGATTACTGGTCCACCAGCCGATGCTCACCCCGGTGGCGAGATTGCCGACGATGAGCCCGTACAGATGGTTGGCCCGACGGGTTCGGAAGATCTGTCTGTGCCCGGCATCATGTCCGAGGAACGCCAGCTGCGCGAATACAGCGGCCAGGAAGACCGCGGTGCCCAGCTGCCACCACGAGTCGCCGATCACCCACATTGCCGCCCATCCGGCCGCGAAAGCCGTTGCGGTGAACGCGGTTTTCCACCCGTAATACCGCATTCGCCGGTCGAGCAGACCTGCCTGCCGTACCTGCCGCAACAAGGCCGCGTACTCACTGCCACGCGTCGGCGCGGATTCGGCCATCACCGGTGGCGAGATCTCCCGCACCGCCGGCCGGTCTCGTACCGTCTCGATTACCAAGGGTTCTGCACATCCTGCTGTCGTGGTGTCCAGCGATCGCTCCGCGAGCGCCCGCCGCCGCACGGGATTTCGAATTCGGCCCCGGGCCGCGCACGGCACCGCCGGCGGGCCCGCGCACCCGGCACCAGCGTGTCGCGCCGCGGCCACCATCAGGTGAACGAATATAAGAAGCACCAACACATCTGCATGACGATTTCGCGACCGCTCACGATCCAGCCGCCGAACGCCGACCGTCCGCTGCCTCGGGATCGACGTTCTTCTCGGGCAGGAAGATGACCAGAGTGGTGAAGATGCGTTTGTCGACGATCTTCACGACTCGCGCAGACGATTGTTCCGATCGATGAATTCCGCGTTCCGGACATGATCATGGTTCGGCCGGACAGCGGCCGGGTCTCGGTTACGGAGTACTCCTGGTCGTCGAGGTGGTGGTGTCCCGGTCCGGGAGCGGCCCGCGCAGCCGGCGCAGGGCCCGTTCGGCGGCGTTGACGCCGCACATGCCGTGTGCGCCGGGGCCGGGCGGGGTGGCCGCAGAGCACAGGTAGTGGCCGGGAATGCCGATATCGTAGGGCTGCAGAGTTTTCCGGGGACCGAAAAGCAGCTGGGGGATGTCCTTGGCGCCGGTCATGATGTTGCCGCCGACGAAGTTGGGATTCTCGTCGGCGAATCCGGCCGGGGAGCGGTGCGACAGGCCGACCACCCGCTCCCGGAATCCCGGCGCGAAGCGCTCGATCTGAGCGATGACCGCCTCGGTGGCGTCGCCGGTATAGCCATGTGGCACATGGCCGTAGGTCCACACCGGGTGCACCGAGCCGACGGAACGCTGTGGATCGGCCAGATACTGCTGGCCCACCAGCACGAACGGGCGCTGCGGCATCCGGCCCGCGTGGATGTCGCGTTCACCGGCGGCGATCTCTGCGAACGAGCCGCCCAGGTGCACGGTGCCCGCGCGGCGGGCCGCGGCGGCCGTCCAGGGGACGCCGCCCTCCACCGCGAAGTCGACCTTGAACGCACCTGGCCCGTACCGGAATCGCCGGTAGGCGGCGGCGATTCGCGGTGGTAACCGGTCGCCGAGGATCTCCGCGAGCGCGGTCGGCGCCACATCCCAGACGGTGATGTCCGACGGCGGCAGCTCCGCCGCGGAGCGCACCCGGACCCCGGTCTCGATGGTGCCGCCGTGATCGGCCAGGGCCGTCGCCATGGTGTCGGCGATCCGCTGGGAGCCGCCGACCGCCACCGCCCAGCCGTACCGGTGCCCGGCGGTCAGGATGCCCAGCCCGATACTCGCGCTCAGCGGCCGGTCCAAAGGGTGGAAGGCGTGCGCGGCGACTCCGCCGAACAAGGCTCGGCCCTGGTCGGTGCGGAAGGCCCGTGCCAGCAGTGCGGCGGGCGCGGCCGCGGGAATTCCGAAGCGCGCCAACCGGAACGGATGACGCGGGATCCGCAGCAGTGGGCGCATGATGTCGGCGCCGAGTTCGTCGTAGCCGGCGACCGGTCCCTCGAACAGTCGTCGCCACAACCGTTCGTCGTCGCCGAGGCCGACGGCGGTGTCGCCGACCGAACGATGCAGGACACCGGCGCTGCCGTCGTCGAGCGGGTGGACGCAGTCGAGTTCGGGCCGCGCCCACCGCAATCCGTAGCGTTCCAGGTCGATACGGCCGAACAGCGGCGACCCCACGGCCATCGGGTGGATGGCCGAGCAGTGGTCGTGCAGCAGTCCGGGCACGATCGCCTCGTGTGAGCGGGTCCCGCCGCCGATCGTGCCGGCGGCCTCGAGCACCGTCACCTCGATCCCGGCCAGGGCCAGGGTGAGGGCTGCGGCCAGTCCATTGGGTCCGCTGCCGATCACCGTCGCTGTCGTCATCGGCTCGCCCTGACCACGGGCTCGTCGTCGTGCCGCGAGGTCACCGTGTGCGGGATGGGCCCGTCAGGCAGCCAGGGCAGTGCGTCGACCGCGTCGGCGACCTCCCACGTTCCGCGTTCGATCACGCCGAGCGCGGCGTCGATCACCATGTAGGCCTGGGTGCCCTTGTGAATCGGCTGGGATTCCACCCACACCACGATCCATTCCCCAGGTGCGAATCCGACCCGGGCCTGGACCGCGTCGATGAGATCGCGATTGTGCAGGTGGCCGTCACCGAAGTTGAAGCCGATCAACGAGTTACAGGCGAACTCGGCTTCCCGCACGGTCCAGCTGTCGAGTTCCGGAATGTGCTTGTACAGCAGGGAGAACAGGCCGCGGCCCTGGCTGTGCATGGCACGCCACGCGATCGTCTGCTGCATCGTGATCTCGGCGACCGCCGGGTCGTAGCCCATGGCCAGCAGCTGATCGACCTGGTTGAGCGAGGGCCGATGCGCGATCGTGTTCAGCTTCGCCTCCGCGCCGGGAGCGAAGGCCCACAGCGCCGAGGCCCAGTTCCCGGCGTACTGGCGCATCGAGGGCAGGAACGAGACCAGATCGGGGCGCAGGTTGCCCAGCACCGGGAAGAAGGCCAGAGCGGCCACGATGGTCACGGTGAGCCACGGTGAGGACATGTCGAACACGCCGTAGCCGCCGGAGTCGGGGAAGCCGAGGAACAGGAACACCGTCAGGTAGGCGAAGAGGATGTTCCATTCCAGCGGCACGGCCAGCGGGAAGGTGGAGGTGATGAACAGGTGGAAGATCACCATGACGGCCACCGCGGCCAGGGTCAGCCAGCGGTCGGTCGAGAACAGCAACACGATGGGGGTGATCACCTCGACGGTGGTGCCGCCGACGTGAGCCATGAACGAGGCCAGGCCCGAGGGGCGGATATCGCGCGGAAAGTCGCGGTAGTGGGCGCGTTTGATCGACGTGAACGGCATGGTCGGGCTGTTGGAGACCATCGGCGGCACCACATTGGTGAAGTGCTTGCCGAACTTGGAGACGCCCGCGCCGATCCACACGATCACGATGAGCAGCTTGGCGGCGACGATCATGTCGGTGAACGGCAGCACCGCGAAGAACACCAGTGCGGGCAGATACTGTTCGCCGCGAGCAGCCAGGAAGATCGTCTTGTCGCGCAGGCCGCACAGCACGTACAGCACGATCGGCGCGATCAGCAGGGCGGGCCGCACCAGCCCGGAGGTGTTGTCCGGCAACGCTTCCAGCAGCGAGGCCGTGGTGCGGCCGGGCGCGAGCAGGGCGACGGCCAGCGAGGCAAGGAAGCCGAGGTAGAGGATCACGTCGAGCATCGTGCGGGTATCGCCGTCGGTCATGGGCACTCGGCGCCAGGGACGTAGCCGGATGGTGCCGGGCTGTCCGAAATACCGCGCGCCGCCGGTCATCGGCTTGAATTTGCCCGCCAGCGGGCCCCACGAGCCGGCGACGCCGATCGCCTCGAGCAGCACCGTCCACAGCACCAGCTTCTGGTAGACGATCGGCTCGTTCCACCACTGCGTCACGTCCCAGAACGGCCCCGCGCCCGAGGTGGCGGTGGCGACCGCCACGCCACCGATCATGTAGAGCACCAGCACTTTCACCAGATAGATCGTGTGGATCATCTTCGGCGTGCCGAAACCATATTCCGCCCAGTACAGTGCCAATATCCGAATGCGTTCGCGCAGTGGCAGATCCAGAAATGTCTCCGTATCCACCGGCGGGAAATCTCCCGTCTTGAATCCCATGACTCGATGCCTCTCTTCCGTGCTCCGGGCGCGCGCGACCGCGACCGAAAGTCTTCTTTCGTTCGAATTGAATTGCGGGGCAGTATTGTTCAGTCCCTGGAGGCGGACGCCCGCAGCTGTTTCTTGTCGATCTTGCCGACCGGATTGCGAGGCAGCTCCGCGGTGAGAACGATCGCGGCGGGCACCTTGAACGGCGCGAGCGCGCCGCGGCAGTGTTCGGTCAGCTCCTCGGCACTGACCACATCCCCCGGCACGGTCACCACATGGGCGACCGGCACCTCGCCCAGCACCGGGTCGGGCACCCCGACCACCGCGGCCTCGTGGACCGCCGGGTGCCGGTAGAGCGCGTTCTCGATCTCCTTGGGGTAGAGGTTCTCTCCACCGCGGATGATCATGTCCTTGATCCGGTCCACCAGAATCAGGTAGCCGTCCTCGTCGAAACGGCCCACATCGCCGGTGTGCAGCCAGCCGTTCACCACCGCCTGCGCGGTCGCCGCCGGCTTTCCGAGATACCCGCGCATCACGTTCGGGCCGCGGACCACGACTTCACCGGATTCGCCCGCGCCCAGCAGGTTTCCCTCCGGATCCATGATCGCGACGGTCTGGCCGGGCAGCGGCAGGCCGACGGTGCCCGGTTTGCGAGGGCCCGCCACCGGGTTGAGCGTGGAGGCGCAGGTGCCTTCCGAGAGTCCGTACCCCTCCACGATCGGCACGCCGAAACGCTCCTCGAACCGCGCGATGAGCTCGGCAGGCATGGGTGCCGCGCCACAGATCGCCCGGCGCAGCGAGGACAGATCGGGGCGGTGCGTCTCGGGCTGCGCCACCAGCATGGCGTAGATGGCGGGCACCGCGGAGAAATAGGTCGGGCGGACCCGTTCGACCGTGCCGAGGAACCTGGTCGCGGAGAACTTCCCCGCGAGGGTGGTGCGCCCGCCCGCCAGCAGCGGTGAAAGCACGCTCACCACAATGCCGTTGACGTGGAACAGGGGTAGCACCAGCAGGCTGTGGTCGGTGTCGTCCAGGCCGAGCGCCTCGATGATCATCGTGCACATGGCGGCGAGGTTGCCGTGGTCCAGCACAACGCCTTTCGGGCGGCCCGTGGTGCCGCTGGTGTAGATGATCAGCGCCGGGCCGTCACCCGGGGCGGCCGCGACCGGTCCCGCCGGGTGCGCGAGCCGTGCGACGTCGAGTGTCACGCCGACTCCACCGGGTTCGCCGACCACCACCGCCGCACCCGAATCCTCGATCTGGTAACGGATTTCGTCGCCGGCGAGGCCCGGGTTCACCGGGGTGACGGCCGCGCCGAGCCGCCAGGCGGCGAACAGCGCCACCACCAGCTCCACCCGATTGGGCAGCACGACGGCGACCACGTCACCGTCGCGCACACCGGCCCGGTGCAATGCCGAGGCCGCAACCCGCACCCGTGCGCGGAATTCCATGTTGGACAGCGCGGTGGTGTCGTCGGCCAGGCACGGTGCCCCGGGGGCGGAATCCGCTCTGGCGTTGGGCAATTCGGCGATGTGTCGCATGATTCCTCACCGTGACAGATGTGACATGGGTTACATCTCTCAAGGTAGGACGCGTATCCGACGGGGACCACGGGCCGGCGGCCCAGCGTTGCGCGGCCGGGTTGTGCCGTGAACACAAACCGTGCGGTTCCGGCGGTGTGCGGGAGTACTGTCAGCGGCCATGGCGCTCGACAACGATCCCCTCGTACGTGAGGTGGCGGGGCGGATCAAGGCCGACCTGGACCGCCTGACACCCACGATGACCTCGATGTTCGTCGAGGTCATCCCCGAGTTCCGGCACGACGACGAGGTACGCAGGCTGATGGTGGCCAGCACCGAATCCAACCTCGCGGCCATGCTGGACATGCTCACCCTGGCCATCGGTCTCGACGACTTCGCCGTGCCGCCGGCCGCCGCCGAATACGCCCGCCGCTTCGCCCAGCATGATCTGTCGTTGGAGGCGCTGTTGCGTGCCTACCGGCTCGGCGAGCACATGTTCGGGCAGTGGGTCCTGACCGTGCTGGCCGAACTGAGCCCGTCGACCGACGTCGCCCTGGTCACCGCCGCGCGCATCGCGGCACTGGTCAACGGCTACATCGATCGGGTGATCGAGGGCCTGATCGACATCTACGCGAGCGAACGCCGCCGCTGGGACGCGCGTACCGACGCCGCCCGCGCCGCCCAGGTGCGCGCGGTACTCGACGCGGAGGACCTCGATCTGGCCTCGGCCGAGCAGATGCTGTCGGCGTCGCTGCGCGGGTGGCACCAGTTCGTCCTGTTGTGGACTCCTCCGGTGACCCGCGACCCGGGCGCGGTGCTGCGGGCGGGCACCGCGCTGGTGGCCGCCGCCACCGGGAAGACCCCGATGACCGTCGAGATCGACGACCACACCCGGTGGGTCTGGATCGCCTCGGTGGGCCGACCCGCGCTCGATGCCGCGCGATTGGAGCGCGACCTGAGCGCGCACCCGAATCTGTCCATGGCCGTGGGAGATCCGGCCACCGGCCTCGACGGCTTCCGGCAGACCTTCCGTGATGCCCAGGCCGCCCGGGCGGTCGCGCTGGCCACACGCGGACGCGGGCTGACGGTCTACTCGGAGGTGGCGCTGGCTGCTCTGTTCGCCGACCACCTGCCCGAGGTCGAGGCGTGGGCCCGGCGCGTACTGGGCGGGCTCATGGGCGGAGACGAGACCGCCGCGCGGCTACGCGAGACGGTCCGCGCCTTCCTCGACACCCGCGGCAGCTACACCGATGCCGCCGCCCGGCTGCACGTTCACAAGAACACAGTCCACTACCGGGTGCGCAAAGTCGAAGAGCTGCTGGGGCATCCGCTCACCGAGCGCAGGCTCGACATCGAGGTCGCGTTGCTCGCCTGCGCGCAGCTGGGTCTGCCGAAGTCTGACCGGTCGGGAGTTTGACAGTTACCGTCGTCTGTCGCGAGGGGTGAAGCTCAGCCGGTTACGCCCAGGTGCCGGGCTTGGGCGCGGTGAACGGCGACCATTCGGGGTCCGCGCTGGGGGCGCCGGTGCGGCCGAAGTTCGGCATACGGCACACCCCGGAACACGACGACACCCTCTTCGACCGCCCCGCGCGGCGCACCGTTCTTCGTGTCCGTCGTTGTGATCATCGGTGAACTCCAATCTGCCGGTGCCGCCGAAGGAAACAATCGCGGTGCCGCCGGGTTCACCCACCTGTGCTCGAATGTAGGTCACAGGGCCCCAAGGCTTCTCGCTAGTTCTGGGCCGACTGGATAGAGCTTCTCCGGAGGGATGAGGCGCTTGGCGCGGTCGGCCCGCCCCTCGCGCAGATGTGCGGAGATCCGGTGCACGAGGGGGGTGCAATCGCGTATCTCTACGGTCCAGTCGCTGACGTAGCGTTCGACGATGTTTCGAGACAAGCCGACCTGAATGCTGCGGTGGTCGAGCTTCGCCCCCTGCATCGAGTACTCCGGATCCCATTGGACATGGACGAGCGCGTGCTTGAACATTGCCCGCCACTGTGCGGCATCAGCGTAGACCCGCCGCTCGGGGCTGGTGAGGACTGCGTGAGTGAGGGCCTCCTCCCATCCCGCCCGGGTGATCCGGACTGCGAGAATGCGTTCCTGACCAGGCTTGCGGGCCCAGTTGCTGCGCTGCATGAGCCATCGGAAAGACGGCTTGATCCACGTCATGCGATTGAGCGAGAAGGGCTCGACCAAGCGTTGCGCTGCGACAGCGGCGGAGGCGATGGCCTCGTTGAAGGCCTGGTAGACGACGATCGTGTCGCGGTCGAAGTCTGCGCGGATCTCGTACTGATTCATAACGAGCGCAGAGTATGGCCGTGCACGCCGTAGCCGCCACTGCTTTACCCACAGGGCTGGCCGTGAGGCAGCGTGTTGAAGCCGCGCGGCATCTGACCTCTCACCGCCACCCCTGCGCCACAACAGCTTTCAGGCTGAACGGCCGCCGATCACCGACGGCTGTCGATATCCGGACATTCGACCGCATCCGCCGAGCGCGATCATCAGTGTTCGTCGTAGTGCCCGTTGTGGGGTGCGTGCCGGTGCCCATCGTGGATGTAGTCGACGTGGTCGCCATGGGGCACGGCGGTGTGGCCGCAGCCCTCGCCGTGGACGTGATCGTGGCTTTCGTGCGCGGTGTGCGCGGTCGGTTCGCACTCGTCGTAGTGATCGCCGTGTGCGCGGTGCAGGTGACCGTCGTGCACGTAGTCGGTGTGGCCGCTGTGTGGAACAGCTACATGTCCGCAACCTTCGCCGTGATGGTGGTCGTGCTCGGCGTGCGCCGCATGCTCGGGTGTGGTCATGATCCTCGTTCCTTTCTCGCGCCTCTCTTTGTCCGCTTCCCCTCCGCTGTCATTTTCACATCATAATGTGCGCATCCTTTTGCGTATGTGCTGATCGGTAGCTATTTCTCGGGTGGCCTGATGTGCTCGGCAGCCTGCCGATTCGCATGGATGACCGGTTCGGATTCGGCTTGAAAAGGTGTGGAATGGCTGTCACTTTGCTGGTAACGATCTTGAATTTCAAGATCTCGTGAAGGTTGCATGATGGCTGGTCTGGTTTCAGCAAACGTGCTGTGCCGTCACCGCTGTTCGAGGCTGGGCGGTGGTGAGGAGGACGCTGGCGGTGAGTGCGAAGGCTGCGGCGAGGGAGATGACGGTGATGGTCGCGTGGAGGAGGGCCAGGGCCGAGGCGGTGAGTACGGCGGTGAAGGCGGGGCGGATGATCGCGGCGGGGGAGCGGGAGGAGAGGAGGGCGCCGAGTACGACGCCGGGGATCGCGCCCAGGACAAGGGATCCGGTGAGGGCGAGGCGGACATCGCCGAACAGCAGGTGCCCGAGGGTGGCGGCGGCGACGAGGGGGATGGCCTGCACGATGTCGGTGCCCACCAGCTGGTTGGGGCGCAGGGTGGGGTAGACGATCACCAGTGCGGCCATCATGACCGCGCCCGCACCGACGGAGGTGAGTCCGACGAGCAGGCCGCCGAGGACTCCGATCAGGACGGTCGGGACGGGACGGATCGTCAGCGGCAGGTCGTCGGTGGCGAGCGGGCTTCGGCGTCGGCGTTCGATCGCTTGGCGCGCGAGGGTGAAGACGACGGACAGGGTGAGTCCGACCCCGATGGCGAATTTCAGATTGTTCTGGACGGCCGCGGCATGGCCGAGCACACCGACCAGGACCGCGCCGAGGAAGGCTGAAGGGACCGATCCGAGGGCGAGCAGCCCGGCCAGCCGCCAGTGAACTGTTCTGCGGCGCAGGTGAACCGGGACCGCGAACGGTTTCATGATGAGCGAGGCGAACAGGTCGTTGGAGATGGCGGCCAGGGGTGGGATGCCGAAGCCGAGGACCAGCACCGAGGTCAGCAGGGCGCCGCCGCCCATGCCGGTGAGGCCGACGAAGAACCCGATGACGAGCCCGACGGCGCCCAGGGTGGGGGAATGCATGTGTGTGTGCCTTCTGAGGATGACGCGCGGCCGGTCTCGGCGCGCGGTGCGGAGAATCGGGGAGGAGTGCCGGAGGGCTCACACGATGCGGTGGTGATGCGCATCAGGTCGATGTGCAGGCGGCGGATCAGCCTAATGCGGGCGGGAATGGTCATGGGGTTCAGGGGTTTTCGGTGCGCGTGAGGAACAGTGGACTGGTCCATGCCTGGTGGCCGTCGAATTGGCGGGCGCGAAGGTAGACGGCACTGTCGTGCGGCGGCACCGCGAGAGTCACGGCGCCGCGCACGCTGACCGGGAGCCCGGCCGGGTCGGCGATGCGTTCGATCCGGATCCGGAGATCGAGCCCGCCCATGGCGAGTTCCCGGTGACCCGACCGGATCAGCTCGGCACCGGTCACCTCGAGCGTGCCGCGCCGATCGTCCTCACGCACGGTGGTCTCCAGCTCGAAGCGGGCGTCGGCAAGCGCTCCGAGGGTCACGACCACGCCGATATCCGCGCCGTAGGTTGTTGTGCGCCAGGTGATCTCGTTGCCGGTAGCAGCGATCCGCTGTTCGAGGTGCAGGGCCGCCCAGGGCTCGGCGGCCACGACGTCGGTGCCGATGATCCGCATTCGTCCGGTCCAGCTCGCCCAGCGATACCGATCGCGATGGCGGGCCCCGCCCCAGCGCACGCGAACGAGCGTGTCCGACAAGCCGGTTTCGGCGTGCAGGTCGCGCCGCCAGACCTCGCCGGTGGCGTCGAAGAGCCGTATCTCCTCCCATCCGCTGGTGCCGTACACGGCGTACTCGGCATCGAGTTCGGTTGCGGCGGAGACGATATCGTCACCCATCCACCGGTCGCCCGAGCGCAGCAGGGCGACCGCCCGGGCGCCGGTGGTGGCCCAGGTGCGCCGGGCGCGCAGGGTCCGGCCCACCTCGGCGGCGGTCAGCTCGGGTGCGAGGACGCCGGTCAGGCCGCCGGCCGCCCCGAAGATGTTGGCGCCGGGCGCCCCGCTGCCGGGCCGTCCGCGGTGCTCGTCGCTGGCGGCGCTGGCGCCCAGGCGCAGCCCGCGGGCGAGGGCGTCCTCGAGGAACCAGGGGCTCGAGCCCCAGGTGGAGTGGACCTCGATCAGCCGCTCCAATTCCGGGTGATGCCAGTCGAGGACGGCGCGCCGACCGCCGACGTGCGGAATGAGCAGGTAGGAGTCGGGGTCCTCGTCGTAGGCCGCGTACAGCTCGGTGATGGGCCAGGTTTCGGGCACGGGGATGGTGCTCGACATGTTCGCGTGCCAGGTGAGCGATCGGGCGAGAGTGGTGTCCTCGCCGAGGAATACGACATTGTGGTCGCCGCCGACGCCTGCGGTGCCGCACCATTCCACACCCGGATAGCAGACGAACCGGCCGTCCTCCCCGGCCCGCCGGCAGGCGGCGACCACCTCGTCCCAGGTTTCGTCCGTGATCTGGAAGTCGTTGGCGGTGTAGCCGAGCACATCCAGCGCGCCGATCTCGCGTCCATAGGCGAGATTCCATGCGGTGTCCTGGGTTCCGACGGTGTCGTCGGAATGCACGTGCAGGTCCGCGAAGAACGCGCGCGGTGCCGGCAGGTCGGCGATGGTATCGAGGTGGCAGCGCGCGGATGCGACTGCGCCGCCGTCGAATTCGGCCGCCACCAGGATCTCGTCGGTGTCGTCGACCGGCGGCACGGTGAGGGTGGCGCGCGCCCAGCCCGTCGCGGGCGTGGCCGCGGTGGCGACGGTGCGGTCAGCGCGGATGGCGCGCAGCCGGACGGGCAGGTCGCGGCAGGCGTTGCCCCAGCGGTCCTGCAGATGCGCGTGCAGGTCGACCGCCCCGGCATCGGCGCGCACCAGCCGGGGGCCGTGCACGACCAGGCGTTCGGGCGGGCCGGGCACGATAGCGAGATGGCAGGCGCCGGCGTGCGCCATGCGGGAGGTGCCGAGCGGGTCGACGAACAGATGGAAGGCGAAGGCATCCTCCACGAAGGTCTGCACCCGCGTACCGGGACCACCGAAACGCCGGTCTCCGAGCCGGATTTCGATCACGTCACCGGGTCGCAGATATCCGTCCACCACATGGACGAGAACGGATTTCTGGAAGGGCCGCTCGCCGCCCTTCACGTCGTAGCGCACGTCCAGGCGCTGTGCGGTGGCAGCGCTGTCCGGTGACGCGCCGCCGATCAGCGACCGGTGTATCAGCCGCGCGCTCGCGTAGTCGCGTCCGGCGGGGTCGCCGACCTGGAGGTCCCAGTCCGAGTAGTACCGGAAGCAGAGCTTGAGCCATCCGCTGTCGGCGATCCCGGAGCTGCCGACGATGTAGGTCAGCACCAGCTCCTCCGTCGCGCCCGCGGTCAGGGTGTGGGTCGAGCAGGTCAGCGTGCCCAGGAACGGCAGGGCTGTGATCTCGACCGTAATACGTTCGCGCACAGCGGGATCCGAGCAATCGTTGATTCGCGGGCCGTCGTGCGGGCGCAGCGGCACCGGCGCCGTGGGGGAGAGCCGCAGATCGGGGTGCGTGGGCATGCCGATGATTCTGGGCCGCCCGAACTATCCAGTCCAAGGTATGAATATGATCGTATTCATCATCGAGAGTGATTGATCGGATGAACCTTCAGCAGTTGCGCTATGTGGTCGCCGTAGCCGAGCTCGGCAGTTTCACCAAGGCGGCCGCCGATCTGTTCGTCGTGCAGTCGGCGCTGAGCCAGCAGGTGCGCAAACTCGAGGACGAACTCGGGGTGCGGCTGTTCGCGCGCACCACCCGGTCGGTCGTCCCGACCCCGGAGGGGGAGGCGCTGCTGCCGCAGATCCGGCAGGTGCTCGCCGGAGTGGATCGGCTCGTCATCGACGCACAAGCGCTGCACGGCGCCGTACGTGGCCGGTTGACCGTGGGGCTGATGGAGGTGCCGCCGGAGCTGCTGGACGTCGCCGCGCTCATGGCGGCCTTCCACGCCCGCTATCCGGAGGTGAGCGTGACACTGCGCAGCGGCGGCAGTGACCTGCTGGTCGGTGCGGTGCGCGACCGCAAACTCGATGTCGCGATCGTGGGACTGGCCGTCGAATCGGCCATGGCGCACGTGGAATTCACCCCACTGCTGAGCGAGCCGTTGGTCGCGGTGCTGCCGGTCGATCATCCGGCGTCGGCGGCCGCGTCGGTTTCCGTGCACGACCTGGCGGCCTGCCCATTCATCGACTTCCCGCCCGGCTACGGCCTGCGCCACGAGACCGACCGCGGATTCACCAGTGTGACAAGGCATGTCGCGTTCGAGGTCACCCGAGTCGAGCAGGTTGCGCAGTTCGTCCGTCAGGGTCTGGGTGTGGCGTTGCTGCCGGAGTCCGTCGCCCGGTCGCATGCCGACCGGGACGCGAGCCTGGTGCTTCGGCAAGTATCCGACGCCGAACTTCGGCGGCAGGTCAACCTGGTGGCGCCCCGAGCTCCGGTCTCGGCCGCCTGCCAGGCGTTCGTCAGGTGCGTGAACGAATTCGTGCTGAGCGCCGTGCACTCGCGGTGATGCCCGGACACCAACCGAACGAACTCCGCCTATCCATGCTCTGAAACGGGTTCCTGGGCGGCCGCTTTCGAGTACTTTCGCAACATGTTCCAGTTTCGTCGGTGACTCGCGGCGAGACCTGTGCGGACAGAAGGGCTGGTCATGGCGGCGACGGACTACATCATCATCGGTTCCGGGAGCGCCGGGGCCATTATTGCCCGCAGGCTGGCCGATACCGGCGCCGCTGTCACGCTGCTCGAGGCGGGCGGTCGCGACAACAGCCGGCTGGTGCGCAAGCCCGGCATGATCGGTCCGATGCACAGCGTGCCGCAGCTGAAGAAGCGGATCGACTGGGGCCACTACACCGTCGAGCAGAAGCATGCCCTGGGCCGAACCATCCCGCAGACGCACGGCAAGGTGGTCGGCGGTTCGAGCTCGGTCAACGGCATGGTGTTCGTGCGCGGCAACCGGCGGAACTTCGACGACTGGGCCGGCGAGGGCAACAACGGCTGGTCGTATGAGGACGTGCTGCCGAGCTTCAAGAAATTCGAGTCGTTCGAGGACGGCGCGAGCGAGTTCCGCGGTGGCGCAGGTCCGATCAAGGTGATCCGGGCGCGCGATCTGACGCCCGCGTCGGAGTCGTTCATGGAAGCGCTGGCCGAAACCACCGACCTGCCGCGCAACCCCGACTACAACGGCGCCGAGCAGGAAGGCGTCTCGATCTTCCAGCAGAGCAACAGCAACGGGTTGCGCTACAGCACCTCGGTCGGTTATCTCGACGATCGCCCGAAAACCCTTACCGTGCTGCCGAATACGCACGTGACACGCATCGTGATCGAGAACGGTCGGGCCACCGGTGTGGAATTCCGGACCGAGCAGGGCATCGAAGTGCTGCGTGCCGAGCGCGAGATCATAGTCAGCGCAGGAACATTCGGCTCTCCGCAGCTGCTCATGCTCTCGGGCATCGGACCGGCCGATCATCTCCGCGCCTTCGGCATCGACGTCGTCGCCGACCTCCCGGTGGGCGACAACCTGCACGACCACCTGTTCGTGCCGATGACCTTCGCCATGCCGACCGCCGTGCGCCGTTCGTCCGCGGGCTATTTCGCCCGGGCGTTTCTGCGGGAGTCGTTGCGCAACAACAGCACCTGGCTGGCGCGCAGCGTGTTCGAAGTTGTCGCGTTCCTGCGCACCCCGCATGCGGCCGGGGCGCCCGATCTGCAACTGCACGTGCTGCCGTGGAGCTATCCCGGCCCCAATCAGGATGCCCCGATCCGCCACACCCCCGATCCGCGCCGGTCACTGACCGTCCTGGTGACGATGATCTACCCGCAGAGCCGGGGCACGCTGCGCCTGACATCGGCCGACCCCACCGCTGCGCCCGCCATCGACCCCAACTATCTCGCCGAGCAGCGCGACGTGGACACGCTGGTGTACGGCATGGAGCTGACCCGAGAGGTCATGGCCGCAAAGTCGATCAGCAGCGCGGTGGACACCGAGATCTCTCCGGGCCCGCAATACCCCGCCCGCGCGGAGCTGGCCGCCGAAGTCCCCAACCGCGCAACCACCGTCTATCACCCCGTCGGCACCTGCCGCATGGGTGTAGACGACCGCGCGGTCGTAGACCCGGCACTCCGGGTGCGCGGAGTGGCCGGACTGCGCGTCGCCGACGCCTCGATCATGCCCAGCATCGTCGGCGGCAACACCAACGCGTCCACCATGATGATCGGCGAACACGCCGCCTCGATCATCCTGGCCTGAGCGCTATCGAGTGCGCCGCCGCATCCGATCGATCAGCGACTGCCCCGAGAGCTCCTTGTCGACTGCCAGGAGATAGGAGACGGGTGATTCACGGTGGAGAGTCCGGCGGGCCTTTCGCCGGTCCGCCACGTAGGACCCCACTCCGAGGGCCACCCCTCCGGCCACCGCCACCGGGTGTCCGGTAGCAGCGCCCAAAGTGGCACCGGCCCCGAGCAATGTGCCTGCCGCGGCTTCGCTGATATCTACCTTCAGCCCCAGCAAGCCGATGCTGGATTCGACGCCCAGGGCACGCAGCGCGCGGCGGAGCTCGTCGAGTTGCGGCTTGGTATTGGCGTTGTAGACGCTCTGCAGGTGCTTCTCCGCGATGACCGGATCCGCAATGGCGGCAATGGTTCCCAGCTCCGCGGACAACGATGCGACGTGGGTGCGGAAGGCCGCCAGCTCGCCGCGATATCGATCCCGGAAGGAGATCAGCGTGTCCAGTGGCACCCCCTCGAGGTGATCGGGCCGGATGGATGCCTCGACGGCGAGGTGGACGTAGGCACCCTCGACATCGCCGATCGCAGGTACGGCGACATCCTCGTCGAGCAGGAGTTCGTAGAGGCGGTCCAGAGTGCCCACGGCGCTGTGCGCGTCGACATCGTCGGTCGCCGGGGCCAGCGCGCGGTGTTGCGACACCACATCGGCCAGCGCGGTCAGGTAGATCCGGGCCAGCGCGGGATGCAGACCGACGTAGACGGCATCGTCCTCGTCCACGATGACGGCGAGATCGGCCGCCTCGAACGAACTGAGCAGGGTACGAGCCATTTTCGGTCCACTCTGCCCTGCGTGTACCCACACCAGGCCCGGGTAGCTGCCGCGCAGCCCGGGTACCGCTCGCCCGCCGGCTGTTTCCTCGATGGCCTGCTGCCAGGCGAATCGCTCCCGCAGATCCTCTCCGCCCAACTCCACGATCTCCCGGAACACATCCGCGATCGCCACCAGTTCCCGGCGCGAGGGTTCCACCCCGAAGAGGAAGTCCGTCTCCGACTGCAACTGCAACACCAGGTCCGAGTCCACGTCCATGGTGAGCCGCGGCTGAATCCGCCCGACCGAATCCCAGGTCAGAATCGCGAGCTTGAGCCAGTTCTCGTTCCGGAAACGCATTCACGGGTAGTACAGGGCGATCTTAGACACTCGTCCAGCATGCCACCGCTACCACGTTCGCCGTCGCAATGTTGTTGCAGCGGAGTCTGTTCCGTGTGCCGATCCCGCCGCCCTCCACCATTCGTTGTTTTCGCTGACAGTGATGACGGATCCTCGGTCGCTACCAGGGCAGCGTTCCGGAGGCGTCGAAATAGCCTCCGGTGGGACCGTTTTGGGGAACGCGGGCCATCCGTACGATGATCTCGGCACCCTCCTCGACGGTCTGCCTGCCCGCGTGGGCGTTGAGGTCGGTCGCGGTGTATCCGGGTTCCACCGCGTTGATCCGAATTTCCGGGAACGCTTTCGCGTATTGCACGGTGATTCTGTTCAGCGCGGTTTTCGATGCGGGATAGGACAATCCGGGATAGGCGTAGGTTTGGGTGCCGGGGGTGGTGCCGCGTGCCATCGAGGCCAGGGAACTGCTGACATTGACGATGACCGGTGCGGTGGATTGCCGTAGCAGCGGCAGGAACGCGTGCACGACGCGCACGACGCCGAAAACATTGGTGTCGAATACCGCTCGCATCATGTCGGCTGTGACGTCGGCCAGATCGACCGCGCCATTGCCCTCGATATCGATGCCCGCGTTGTTGACCAGCACGTCGAGTCCGCCGTCCGCCTCGGTGATCTTCGCGGCCGCGGCGACGGACGCGTCGTCGGTGACATCCAGCTGGACGGAGCGTGCCCCGATTTCCGCCGCGGCGAGCCGCCCACGTTCGGCGTCGCGGCTGCCGACATACACGGTGTGCCCCGCCGCGACGAGCCGACGGGCGGTTTCGAAACCCAGCCCCTTGTTGGCGCCGGTAATGAGTGTTGTTGTCATGTCCTCAGATTCGCGCCGCCCCGCGGCATCAGCCAGTCGCCTGATCTTCCTGGGACTGTCGATACCAGGCTGGGACGGCCGATATCGAGCGATCCGCCGACGGTGAGCGGATCGGCGAACGGGCAGAATGAATCCCATGGCCACAGCGGAATTCGGAGTAGCGGTGCGGCGCTGGCGCGATCAGGTATCGCCCGACGCCGTAGGGCTGTCGGCGAACGGCGCGCGCCGTGCGCCCGGCCTGCGCCGTGAGGAACTGGCGCTGCTGGCCGGTATTTCCGTCGACTACGTCACCCGGCTCGAACAGGGCCGAGCATCCAACCCCTCGCCCCAGGTGGTCGAGGCGCTGGCGCGGGCCTTGCGCTTGTCGGCCGACGAGCGTGCGCACCTGTATCGGCTGGCCGGACTGGTACTGCCCGAGCCCGGAACCGTCCCGACCGCCATCCCGCCCGCCGTACAGCGCATGCTGGATCGGCTGGTCGGCATCCCGGTCGCCGTCTTCGACGCGTCCTGGACACTATTGCAAGCGAATCCGGCATGCGCGGCGCTGCTGGGCGATTCGACGACCTGGCAGGGCAACGAACGCAACCGGGTGTGGCGGCATTTCATCGGCCCCGGCTCCGTCGGCCGCTACGCACCGGGCACCCTCGAATCCCTCGAAACCGCACTGGTATCCGACCTGCGCGCCGCCGAGGCCCGCTACCCCGCCGACCAGCGCCTGCGCCGCCTCATCGCCGACCTGCGCACCCATAGCCCCCGCTTCGCCGCATTCTGGGAGTCCGGCGCCGTCGCCGGCTACGACATCACGGTCAAGACCGTCGACCACCCGACAGCGGGCGCCCTGACCCTGGACTGCGCAGTCCTCACGGTGGCGGGCTGCGACCTGCGAATCATGATCGACACCGCCGAGCCCGGCAGCGCAGACGCCGAACGCCTTTCCCTGCTCACCGCCCTCGGAACCCCAACCGCCATCGGCTGATCATTCGGGCCGGACGGCGTCGGACCACGTCACCCGAACTCGGCCTGACCGACAGTAATTACGTCATCCGACGCTCGCCGCGGCCTTCCCGCGAAACCTATCTTCCTCGACGCGGACGCTCGCGCCCGCGATTCACGGCTCGCGAAGAGGAAGGGGTCCCACTGATGACAGCCACATCCCAGTACGCCGTCGCCGACGGCCCTGTGGCCGAGGCCGACGCCACACCCGCGCAGGTCTCGCCGGCCTGGCTGCTGCATCGACCGCCGGGTGACGACTACGTCATGGTCGGCGTCAGCCGACAGATGTGGCGGTGGGGGAGCGGAAACCAGAGTGGAAGCCGCACAACGTGCTTCACCTCGAAAGGACAATGACATGGTCGACATTCGACGCCCCCGGATGCGGCGCGCGGGCCGGGCGATCGCGGCGGTCACGGCGGCGGTCGCGGCCGGTAGCCTCGTCGTCGCCTGCACCGCGAGCACCACCACCCATGCCGGACCGACCGAGGACGCGCCGAAGCCGACCATCGTGCTGGTGCACGGTGCGTTCGCGGACGGATCGAGCTGGAACGATGTCATCGACCAACTCCGCAAGGACCACTATCCGGTTGTCGCGGCAGCCGATCCGCTGCGCGGGCCCGCCGCCGACGCCACCACCCTGCGGGGGCTGATCAGCCACACCAACGGACCCGTCGTGCTGGTCGGCCACTCCTACGGCGGATCGGTCATCAGCGCCGCCGCGGCCGGCAGCGATCAGGTCAAGGCGCTGGTGTACGTGGCGGCATTCCTGCCCGCACCCGGCGAGACCGCGCTGGAGCTGACCAACAAGTTCCCCGGGTCGACCCTGCCCGGCACGCTCGACCCGGTCCCGTTCACCAATCCCGACGGCAGCACCGGCACCGACCTGTACATCCAGCAGGCCAAGTTCCACGACCAGTTCGCCGCCGACGTCCCGGCCGACCGCGCCGCCCTGGCTGCCGCCGCCCAGCGTCCGATCCTGCAGGCCGCGCTCGAGGAGAAGGCCACCGTCGCCGCCTGGACCGACAAGCCCAGCTGGGACGTGATCACCACCCAGGACCTCAACATCCCCGTTGCGGCACAACGGTTCATGGCCGAGCGGGCGCACGCGCAGGTCACCGAGATCGCGGCCTCGCACTCGGTGGCCGCCTCGCACCCCGATCGGGTGGCCGAGGTGATCGAGCAGGCCGCCAAGAATTCCGCCCACTGACAATCGCCAAAGACGTTCGAGGAGAACACGAATCATGGATATGAAACTGGAAGTCGTCGTCCTGCCCGTCGCCGACGTCGACCGCGCCAAGGCCTTCTACACCGAGCGCCTCGGCTTCCGTCTCGACGCCGATTTCCCCGTGGACGACGGTTATCGCGTCGTGCAGGTCACCCCGCCCGGCTCGGAGTGCTCGGTCATCTTCGGCACCGGCGTCACCGCGGCCGAGCCCGGATCCCTGCGGGGTCTGCATCTGATCGTCACCGATATCGAGAAGGCCGTCGTGGAGTTGACCGAGCGCGGAATCGCCGTGGACGGACCGTTCCGTGATGCCACCGGTGTGTTCCACCACGCCGGAACCGAAGGCCGCGTCCCCGGAGCGGATCCGCAGCGACGCAGCTACGGATCGTTCGCCGCGTTCACCGATCCGGACGGCAACGACTGGTTCCTGCAGGAAATCACGCAGCGCGCACCCGGCCGCTGACTCGGCCATCGAAGGGAACCCCATGTCCGACAAGGAAGTTCGTACCTACGACGTCGTGGTCGTCGGGGCCGGGCCGGTCGGTGAGAATGTCGCCGACCGGACCCGCGCCGCCGGGTTGAGCACCGTGATCGTCGAATCCGAACTGGTGGGCGGCGAATGCTCGTACTGGGCATGCGAACCCAGCAAGGCGCTGCTGCGTCCCGCACTGCTCTACCGCGAGGCCGCCCGCTTCCCCGGTGTCGGGGAGGCGGTCACCGGACCCCTCGACGCGGCCGCGGTGCTGAAGCATCGCGACCGGATGGTGGCCGACTGGGACGACCGGGACCAGCTCGACTGGCTCGCCTCGGTCGATGTCGAACTCATCCGCGGCCACGGCCGGCTCGAGGGACCCCGGCGAGTGACGGTCGAGACGCGCGAGGGCGAGACCGTGCGGCTCGCCGCCCGCTATGCGGTGGCCGTGTGCACCGGCACGTCGGCCGCCCTCCCGCCACTGCCGGGCCTGGATGCCGCGCGGCCGTGGACGAGTCGCGAGGCCACCAGCGCCCGGGAGGTACCGGACCGGCTCGCGATTCTGGGAGCCGGAGTCGTCGCCACCGAGATGGCCGCCGCCTGGCAGGCATTGGGCGCGCGGGTCACCCTCATCGCCCGCGAATCCCGGCTGCTGGGCCGGGTCGAAGCCTTCGCCGCGGACCTGGTCGCCGAGCAGCTCCGGGCCGCCGGAGTGGACCTGCGGTTCGGTACCACCATCACCGCCGCCGAGCGCGCGGGCGGACCCGACGACAGCATCCACCTCACCCTCGCCGACGGCACCCGGCTGGTCGCCGATGAACTCTTGCTCGCGACCGGACGCGCACCCCGGACCGACGACCTCGGCCTCGACACGATCGGCCTGACACCCGGCCAGTGGCTCACCACCGACGACACCTTCACCGTGACCGCGGTCGACGGGGAGTGGTTGTATGCGGTCGGGGACGTGAATCATCGTGCGCTGCTGACCCATCAGGGCAAGTACCAGGCCCGCATCGCCGGGGCGGTCATCGCCGCCCGGGCGCGCGGGCTGGCGCTGGACACCGGTCGCTGGGGCCGCCACGCGGGGACCGCGGACCTCGAAGCGGTGCCGCAGGTCGTGTTCACCGACCCGGAGATCGCGGCGGTGGGTCTCACCACCGAGGACGCCGCGCGCGCCGGGCGCGACGTGGACGTCGTCGACTACGACATCGGCCGGGTCGCCGGTGCGATCCAGCACGATCCCGGCTATCGGGGCCGGGCCAGGGTCCTGATCGACCCGGACCGCCGGGTCATCGTCGGCGCGAGCTTCGCCGGGCCGGGCGTCGCCGAACTGCTGCACTCGGCCACCATCGCCATCGCCGGCGAGGTCCCCCTCGACCGTCTCTGGCATGCGGTGCCGTCCTTCCCCACCATCAGCGAAGTCTGGCTCCGGCTGCTGGAAACCTATCGCGACCAACAGAATTCGCCGACCGAGGGAGAAGCCAGATGATCACCTACGACCGGCTCTACGTCGGCGGTTCGTGGACCGAACCCAGCGAACCGGCACTGCTGGAGATCCTCTCGCCGCACGATCGATCGGTCATCGGCTGGGCGGCGCAGGCGCAACCCGCCGATGTGGACCGCGCGGTGGTGGCGGCGCACGCGGCCTTCGAGGGCCGTGTCTGGCGCGATACCTCGCCCGCCGCGCGAATCGCGGCCTTGCGGCAGTTCAACAAGCTGCGCGAGGAGCAGGCCGACCGGATCGCCGAGATCATCACCGACGAAAACGGTTCCGCCGCATGGTTCACCAGGGCCGGCCAGGCCGGTCTGACCCGGCAGGCGAATGCCTACCTCGCGGCGGCCGAGAATTGCGACTGGGAGCGCACGCTCACCCCGTCGGACCCGGATACCGGTGTGCGCAGCGTGGTCCGGCGCGAACCGGTCGGCGTGGTGGCGGCGGTGATTCCGTGGAATTCGCCCTTCTCGTCGGCGACGTCGAAGATCCTGCCCGCCCTGCTCGCCGGAAACTCGGTGGTGCTGAAGGTGTCTCCGGAGAACTCGCTGAGCATGGGTCTGCTGGCCGAGCTGGTGGATCGAATCGGCCTGCCGGAGGGCGTGATCAGCGTGCTGCCCGCGGATCGGGAGACGAGCGAGTACCTGATCTCCCATCCGCGCGTGGACAAGATCGCGTTCACCGGCTCGACCGGGGCCGGTCGCCGGATCGCGTCCATCGCGGGCACCCAGCTCAAACGGGTGAGTCTCGAACTGGGCGGCAAATCGCCGGCGGTGATCCTGCCCGATGCGGATCTGACGGCGGTGATGAACGGCCTGAAATTCGGCTCGCTCTTGAACAATGGAGAGTCCTGTATCGCCCAGACACGGATCCTCGCCCCGCGCTCCCGCTACGAGGAGGTGGTCACGGCGCTGGCGGCGCTGGTCGAATCCTTGCCGGTCGGTGATCCGCGCGACCCGGAAACCTTCATCGGGCCCATGGTGCGCGGCGATCAGCAGCAGCGGGTCCGCGACTACATCGAGGCCGGTATTGCCGAAGGCGCGCGCCTGGTATGCGGCGGTCCGCAGGTCCCGACCGGACTGCGGGACGGCTTCTATGTCACCCCAACTGTTTTCGCCGACGTCACACCGGACATGCGCATCGCCCGTGAGGAAATCTTCGGCCCGGTCCTGGTCGTGCTTGCCTACGACGACATCGACGACGCGGTGCGCATCGCCAACGACTCCGACTACGGACTCTCCGGTGGCGTCTGGTCGGCGGACGAGGACGCCGCGCTGGCCGTTGCCCGCCGCATCCGGACCGGCACGGTCACCATCAACGGTGCACCGATCGGATTCGACGGCCCCTTCGGCGGATTCAAGACCAGCGGCATCGGCCGCGAGTACGGCGCGGTCGGTTTGGGCCAGTACACCGAGTATCAGACGATCACCGTCTGACGCCCCTGGTAAGGCGGTGCGTGCGATCGAGTCCGGCGAGACCGGACAGCGAACCGCCGGGCCCAGCGGCAGCTGCCGGACCCGGCGGTTCACGGGTTGTTCAGAGGTGGTCGGCGTCGATGATCGCCTGCGCGAACGGGCCCGGCGCCTCCTGCGGGACGTTGTGCCCGATGCCGTCGAGGACGCGGTGCTCATGTTTGCCGGTGTACTTGGCGGCGTACGGCTTTCCGTCCTTTGCCGTGCCGTCGAAGTCGCTGCCGATGGTGATCGCGGGCACGGTGATAGCCGGTCCGTTGGCGAGTTGCCGTTCGTAGGCGTCGTATCGCGGCTCGCCCGGGGCCAGGCTCAAGCGCCATCGATAGTTGGTGATGACGATGTCGACATGGTCGGGATTGTCGAAGGCGGCCGCAGTGCGGTCGTAGGTCGCGTCGTCGAAATTCCATGCCGGGGACGCGCGCTTCCAGATCAGCTTGTTGAAGTCGTGCCGATTGCGGGTGTATCCGAGGCGACCGCGTTCGGTGGCGAAGTAGTACTGGTACCACCAGCCGAGTTCGGCCTCCGGCGGCAGCGGCTGCTGCTGTGCCGCCTGCTGCGTGACGATATACCCGCTCACCGCGACCATCGCCTTGACGCGCTGCGGCCACAGCGCGGCGATGATGTCGACCGTGCGTGCGCCCCAATCGAATCCACCGAGCACGGCCTTGTCGATGTGCAGCGCGTCCATGAAGTCGGCGATGTCGCGCGCGATCGCCGACTGCTGGCCGTTGCGGACAGTCTGCGCGGACAGGAAGGTGGTCGGGCCGTAGCCGCGCAGGAACGGGACGAGGACCCGGTACCCGGCCGCCGCCAGCAGTGGCCCGACATCGGCGTAGCTGTAGGCGTCGTAGGGCCAGCCGTGCAACAGGATCACGGGTTGTCCGGTGCTGGGCCCGAATTCCGCGTAGCCGACGCTGAGGACCCCGGCGTCGATCTGCTTGATCGGTCCCAGTGTCGTATTCGCGCCCGAGCCCTTCCGCAGGTCCGCGCCGACCGGAGTCGTGGCCGCCGGCGCGGTCGCGGAATCCGTGCCGCAGGCACTCAGCGAGGCCGCGGCCAGGCTCGCCGCGCCCGCTGCGAGCGCACCACCGAAAAATCGTCTGCTGATGTTCATGTCCTCAGACGCTAGGAACCGGGCGACCGGTGTCGCGAGCGTCGGATGACGTACTCGGTGTCGGTTGGGCTACCGCGCCGGCTCGTCCTCGGTCGGCAGCAGCGCCGCGAGGTCACCGCGCGAACTGATCCCGAGCTTCGGGAAGATGCGGTGCAGGTGGGTACTGACGGTCCGGTGCGACAGGTACAGCCGCTGCCCGATCTCCCGATTGGTCAGCCCCTGCGCCGCCAGCTGCGCGATGCTCAGCTCGTGCGGGGTGAGCCGCTCGCGGGCATCCGGATCGCGGTTCGGGCTCGATTCGCCCGCGCTGCGCAGCTCCAGGCGGGCCCGCTCGCTCCACGCCGTGAAGCCCAGGGCGTCGAAAGTCTCTCGGGCCGTCCGCAAATGGGTGCGGGACTCCACCACCCGGCGCTGCCGCCGCAGCCACTCGCCATAGGCGAGATGCAGGCGGCCGCGTTCGGCGGGCCATCCGGTGAGATCGGCCTCCAGCGCGGCGGTGAACAGCTTGCCGGCCGAGTCGCCGGCGAGCACCGCTCGGGCATACCGCATTCCGATGTGCAGGGCGGGCGACGACGTGGACTCCGCCACCGGTTCCAGTCCGCGCAGCAGCTCCGCCGCCGCGTCGGTCTGCCCGGCGCGGACCGCGGCCTCGGCGAGTTCGGTGAGGAAACACGCGCGCAGCGCCGGCGAATACGACGGGTCGCGCGGATCGTGGATGCGGGCCAGATCGATGAAGGCGTCGTCGAATCGGCCCTCACCGAGCGCGATCAGCCCCCGGGTGAGCTGCACGGTGGCCAGCACGGGCCGCGCACCGGCGGCCAGTCCGGTCCGCTCGGCGTCCGCCGTGAGCTCTGCGGCCTGTACGTAATCCCCACGCAGAGCAGCGATTTCGGCCTGTACCGCGATGACCACCGCATGCATGAACGGCGCCGCGGTCTCGCGGGCGAAGGCCGCGGCCTCGGCCGCGATGGGCGCGGCGGCGGCGAGGTCACCGAGCCGGGCCAGGCTCCAGGCCTGGATCGCGAGGGCCCGGGTCAGCAGCCCCAGCCGTCCGGCGGAACGGAATCCGGGTGCGGCGGCACCGGCGAACTGCGCCGCGAGGTCGAAGGCGCCGACCTGGTATGCCGCGCTGCTGAGAAAGTGATCGACCTCCGGATCGCGGCCCGTGGTCGCGGCCAGCGCCCGCAGGTGGCGCAGCACCTGTTCGCCACGTTCGAACGGGGCCACGATCGAGTCGATCGCCAGCTTGCGCGGGTCACCGTCGGGAATGCCGAAGGTGTCGGCGACCGCGAGGACCGCGCGCCGGGTCTCGGGTCCGGGTTCGGACCAGAAGCACCGCATGGCCGCGCCCCACATGATCCGCAGCGCGGGATCCGGATACCCGTCGGCGGCGACGGAGGCCGCGAGCGCGGCCAGTTCGCCGATGCGCGACGGACTTTCGCGCATGCCGTCCTCGAATCCGCTGACCAGCCACTTCGCGGTGGCCTCCTGCGCGGGGGTGAGGGGGAGGGTACGCGCGGTGTCGACCAGTCGGTCGGCTGTGTCTCGGTGACCGGAGTCGACGGCCAATTCGGCCGCACGCAGCAGGCGATCCGCGCGCCGGCCGGGGGTGGCGCTGAGCGCGGCGGCCCGCTCCAGCGCCGCGACCGCACCGCCGCGGTGCCGGGACCGTTCGGCGACGTCCTCGAGCGTCGCCGCCACCTCCTCATCGGCTCCGGCGGTGCCCGCCGCCCGATGCCACACCTGGCGATCCGGAGACTCGGCGAGCAGGTCGGCGAGCGCCAGGTGCGCGCGGCGGCGTTCCTCGTCCGTTGCCGCCGCCACGAGGGCCGAGCGGACCAGTGGATGACGGAAAGTCACTGTGCCGGAACCGATATCGATCAATCGGGCCGCCACCGCGGGGGCGAGAATGTCGGCCCCCACCGCGGACCCCAGGAGAATCCCAGCGGCAGCGAGTGTTTCGGCGACCGAATCGCCGTCGTCGAGCGCCGCGACCAGCAATGCCGACCGGGTGCGCTCGGGCAACGCGGCACTGCGCGCCGAGAACGCTCGTTCGAGGCGTTCGGTCAACGGAAGGGTCGGCGCCGGTTCGGCGAGATCCCCCACGGCCGTGGGCAGCTCGGTCAGCGCGAGCGGGTTGCCGTGCGCCTCGGCGAGCACCCGGCGGCGGCCCTGGGCGGACAGCTCCGGTGCGGTGCTGTCGAGCACGGCGTTCGCGTCCTCATCGGACAGCGGGCCGAGTCGCATGGCGGTCAGCTCGGCCTCGTGCAGCGGCGAGCTCGTGCCGTCGCGCACGGTGGCGACCATGGCGACGGGCTCGGAGTCGATGCGGCGCGCGACGAAGGCGAGGACCTCGGCGCTGGCGGGATCGAGCCAGTGCACATCCTCGGCGACGACCAGCAGCGGCTGTTCGGCCGCCAGATCGGCCAGCAGTGTCAGGGCGGCGAGACCCACCAGGTGCGGGCTGGGCTCGCCGACGGCATCCGACATGCCCAGGGCGGTTGTCAGCGACTCGAACTGGCGCGCCGGCAGGGCATCGAACGCGCGGCGCAGCGGGTACAGCAGCCGCTGCAGCCCGGCGTAGTCGAGGCCGTGTTCGGCTTCCACACCCGCGGTCCGCAGCACCCGCAGCCCCGCGGCGGCCGCCATGGCGACCGTCTCCTCGACGAGCGACGATTTGCCGATTCCGGGTTCCCCCTCGATCAGGATGCCGCTCCGGTCACCCGGGCCGCCCACGAGTGCGGCCAGGACTTTCAGCTCGGTGTCTCGTCCGACCATCGGCATGGGTGTGGCTCTCCTCCTGGACCCGAGACGACGTACGGGACCGGTCGCGACCTTACCGAAACAGGATTACGTCACCTCAGCGTCAACTGACAGATTCGGCCGCCTGCCCGCGGCGGCGAAGGTATTTCCATGGCTACGGTACGTTTTCATCTCCTGTCCACACTGACTCCCGCCGAGGTCGTGCGGGTGCTCACCGACTTCGGCCCCACCCGCACCGAGGCGTGGCCGAGCATCGACGCCGAGCATTTCGTCGTCCACGACCGCGGCGAGACCTGGGCCGAGGTCACCGAAGGCACGGCCGCCGCCTGGGAACGCGCCCGCTACCAGTGGGATCCGGACGGCGACACCGTCACCATCACCACTCTGGATTCCAAGCTCTTCGGCGCGGGCGGCGGCTGGGTCTTCCGGGCCACGCCGGAAGCGGGCGGCACCCGGGTCGATGTCGAGCTGACCCGGACTCCGCAGGCCTTCAAGGGCAAGCTGCTGGCGGCACTGCTGCCGCTGGTCGGACCGTCCTCGCTGCGCAAGTCGTTCGCCGGCCCGCTGCGGGCGGTGTGATGTCCGCGCTCCACTCGATCCGGGGCACCGGACGGCTCGCGCCGGGCGTCCACACCGTCGATTCCGACGGCATTCTCCAGCGGTATCACGTCTACCGGAGTGGGCCTGTCTGCATCGCCCACCCCGCCGGCCCCGGGATCTTCTGGGAGTACCCGCGCATGCCCGCGCTCGAGGAACACCTGACCATGGTGTACGTCGAGGCGCTCGGCACCGGCGCATCCGGCCGCCTGCCCACCCGTCCGCACGGCTACACCCGCGAGCGGTACAGCCTTGCGCTGCAACGGCTGGCGCGTGATGGGCGGCGACGAACGCCCCGTGCGAGTGCTGGAACACAGCGGGCACCTGGGGCATCTGGAAGAACCCAGCGCTTCGACCACGCGGTCCGGGAATTCGTCTTCTCACCCAAGGAGTGATCGATATGTCCCCGTTTCGTGCGTTCCGCTGGGGCGAGCAGGTCAGTGCGGCAATGGTTTTCGCTGGTCCGGCGGCGCTCTGGAGCTGGGCCGAACTCGCGGTACTGCACGGGCGGGGACCCACCGCACGGGATCTCATCGGCTAGCGATCCCACTGTCTTCTTGCCCCGCCCGATCGAATGGAAGAGCTTCCATGAACGCCACTGCGGTACAGCCCGCTTCGATATCCGGGCGCTCGTCGCTGATTCGCCTGTCCCTGGTCCGCGGCCTCCTGGCCATCGCGTGGGCCCTGGCCTTCGCCGCAGTCCACGACCCCCTGAACGCCATCGCGCTCACCCTGTTGATCGCCTACCCCCTCATCGACGCGGTGTCCTCCGCCATCGACTGGCTCGCGGTACCGGAGGGATCCGAACGCCGCGTGACCGCCCTCAACGGCACCCTGAGCACCCTGGCCGCCATCGCCCTGGGCATCGCCGGAACCACCGGCGGCGTCGCCGCCGTCCTGGCCGTATTCGGTATCTGGGCAACGATATCCGGCGCGGCTCAACTCGCGGTCGGCCTCTACCGGCGCGGCCCCACCCTGGGCAAGCAATGGCCCACCCTCATCTCCGGCGGCCTGTCCTTCTTGGTCGGCGCCGTCTACGTCGCCCAGGCCACCGCCCCCTCCCCATCCCTGGATGTCCTGTCCGTCTACGCCACCGGCGGCGGTATCTTCTTCATGGCCCAAGCCGCACTGCTGGTCTGGAAGTCGCGCTCCGCGGAATGACCGGACAGGTGTAGGCGATGTCATCGGTATATCGCCGCGATCGGCGGCTGATACGACGCTGACTGCTGATTGCCAGCGGGGGAGCGCATCCTGGACGCCGTCGGCGGGTGAACGGGAACAGAAGGTGGCACAGGTTGATTCGGATCAGTCTGCTGGGGGCAGCGGAGGTGATCTCCGGCGATGGGGTGGTTGTCGAGGTGCGGGGGGCGCGGTTGTCAGCGCTGCTGGCCGTGCTGGCGCTCGAGGCCGGGACTGTGGTCCCGGTATCGAGGCTGGTCGATGCGGTGTGGGGTGAGCAGCTGCCCGTCTCACCGGAGAATTCGCTGCAAACCTTGGTGAAACGGCTGCGGGCGATCACCGGGCAGGACGCCGTGGTGTGGGCGGAACCGGGATACCTGCTGGCGGTGGAACCCGAAGCGGTGGACGCGATTCGGTTCGCGCGATTGGTCGACGCCGGGCGCGATGCGCTGTCGGAGGGCAGGCCGGACGATGCCGTGGCGGCGTTGGACCGGGCGCTGGGATTGTGCCGCGGACCGGCGCTCGGCGATGCCGTCGAGACCGCGGCGCTGCGCGTTGCGGCCGAGGTCCTCGCCGAGCGCCGGCTGACGGCGGTCGAGTTGCACGCCGATGCCTTCCTCGCGCTCGGACGGGCCGCGGAGGTCGTGCGCGGGCTGGCCGCCGAGTCGGCCGCGCACCCGTTCCGGGAGTCGCTCGCGGCTCGCCTGGTGACGGCGCTGGCCGCCGCCGGGCGCACATCCGATGCGGTGCAGGAGTTTCGTCGCATCGAGCGGTTGCTGCGCACCGAACGCGGCGTCGAACCGTCGGCGGTGCTGCGTCGCGCGGTCCCGGAACTCGATCTGCCACCCGAACCGCCCGGCGTCGCCCGCGACGTGCCGGCGTCGCCTCGACGGCTCACCAGTTTCGTCGGACGCGTCACGGAGGTCCCCGAGATCGCCGGGATGCTCCAGCGGCACCGGCTGGTGACGCTGGTCGGCCCCGGCGGTATCGGCAAGACCAGGCTGGCCACCGAACTGGTACTCGCACATCCCGGACAGTGGCCGGACGGAGTCGCTTTCGCCGAACTGTCGGCGGTCACGCCGGAACGCCCGGGCGCCAGAGTCCGGAATGCGATTGCGGCAGCGGTTTTCGCCGCCGTCGCACCGGGCGTGATCACCGATGAGCCCGGCCAGGACTGGATCGATCTGCTGGTTCGTAGACTGGGGCGGCGGCGGATGCTGCTCATTGTGGACAATTGCGAGCACGTGATCTCCGCAGTGGCCGATCTGGTGGTGAGTCTGCTGGATCGGCTTCCGCTGCTGACGGTTCTCGCCACCAGTCGTCAGCTGCTGGCGGTGGATTGTGAACAGCTGTACCCGGTGCGGCCCATGCCGATACCCGCGGCGGGTGTGACGGTCGAGGAGGCCGCCGCCAGCACCGCCGTCCGGCTGTTCCTGGATCGCGCTGTCGCGGTTCGCCCGGATTTCCAACTGTCCGAGGACAATTGCCATGCGATCGCGGCTGTCGTACGCAGCCTCGACGGGGTGCCGCTTGCGCTCGAGCTCGCAGCCGCCCGCCTGCACGGCCTGTCACCACAAGCGCTCGCCGACCGGCTCGACGATCGTTTCGGCCTGCTGACCAACGGATCTCGCCGGGTGATACCCCGGCATCGTTCACTGCGGGCGATGGTCGCTTGGAGCTGGGAACTGCTGCCGGCCGCGGAGGCCGAGCTGGCGCGCCGCCTCTCGGTGTTCGTCGGCGGCGCGACCTTGGACGCGGTCACGGGCGTGTGCGGGACCGACATGGACGACGCGGAGACCCTGACCGATCGGCTCGCCGCACTGGTCTCGATGTCACTGGTGGAATTCGACGGTGAGCGCTATCGGATGCTCGATACGATCCGCGCCTACGCCACCGCGGAGCTGGCCCGCGCGGGTGAGACCGAACGATGGGAACACGCGCACGCAGCGTGGTTCGTCGAGTTCAGCGCCGTCGGCGCACGGGAACTGGGTGGGCCCGCCCAGCACGAATGGCTGCACCGATTCGCCGCCGAACACGGCAACTGCGAGGCAGCGCTGGCCTGGGCGGTGCGGCATCAGGCAGCGGAATTCGCGTTGCGGCTGTTCGGCGACCGGGTCTGGTATTGGTTGCTGCGCGGACAGCGAACTCAATTGTCGGCCTGGCAATCCGAGGTGCTCGCTGTTGCCGGTGAGCGGATACCGCCCGGCTGCACGGGATCGTTTCTGATGTGCCGATACGCCGCACACTTTCCGGAACCGACGATGGGTGTCAAGGTGGAGTCGTTCTCCGATGCCTCCGCCGAATTCGAACAACTGATCCGGGTGGCGATGAGCGAGCCGCGCGGCGTGCATTACCTCTTCGTCCTGGTGCTGGCATTGAGGGAGCACCACCGTGGCGATCGGAGTCTGCTGGACTGCTGCGCGGCGGCCGACGATGGCAGGTTGCGCGGTCATGCGCTGGTATTGCGCGCGTTCGAGGACATCGACGCCAACCCCATCACGCGCACCTTCGCCGATCTCGAGCAGGCCGTGGATTGCCTGAGCGAATCCGGCGACCCGCGCACACTGGGCTTTGCATTGTTCCTGTTTGCCTATCTGCGTGTCACCTGGCATGGAATCGCTTGCGCTGCACCCTTGCTGATTCGAGCGGCAGGTCTGCTGAACGCCGAACTCGGCGCCGACGTCCGGCTCCGGACCTTGACCTACGTCGCGAACCTGCATCTCGCCGGCGGTGATATCGCCGGAGCCGCCGGATATCTGGCGTCCGCCGAGCGCATCGATATCGCGGAGCAGACCGCCTTCACGGCGACCGCCCGGTGCCTGACCCTCGGCTACCTGGCATGGCGGGAAGGACGAACGGTTCGCGCACTCGAACTCTTCGATCAGGTATTCGCAGCCACACAGCCGATTACCGATCATCGTAGCTTCGCGCGCATGTTCGAACCGGTCCACTGGCGTGTCACCTACGCGTATGTGCTGCTCGATGCGGGCCGGATGGAGTCGGCCGCGCACCATTTGCGGATCGCTCGCGACTATGCGGTCTCCACGTCCCCGCTGATGCTGCTGAACGTGGCGTTCGGTCATGCGATGGCGGCTCTCGCGTCAGGTCAGGCGGATCGGGCCGCGCGGATCATCGGCATCCTGCGCCGGGAGCATGTGCGCGTAGGCCGCACGGTGCTCGGACCGGATGGCGAGCGTGTGGTGACCCTGGCCCGGAACGCGCTCGGCGACACGGCATTCGAGGCGCTCGCGGGCGAAGGGGACGACACCGCGCTGGAAGCTCTGCTCGTCGAGGTCGAACATGTTGCGCTGACTGTTCGAGGAGCTACGAGATGAGCCCCCGGTTGCCCCGGCCCCAGGTCGCGGTCATCACGACCGCGCGGATCCGCCAGTCGCCCGCCGCGCGGGTCAGATCGAAGCGGTAGGTTCCGCCCAATGTCCATGTCGGCGCGCCGAATCGATCGGCGAGTATGTGCCTGGCCTGGAAGTAGGCGGTGCAGACGGCGGTGTCGCCGTCCACGGTCACCAGGTGGTTGGTGATCACGTGCTGAGTCGCGTCGAACTTGCCCAGCACCTGAGACCACGCGGCGCCGATCTGTGTGGGTGTCAGCGTCACCGGCTCGCCGCCGTTGAGACTGGTGTAGTCCAGGACGGCTTCCTGGGTGAAGACCTCGCCCAGCCGGTCCCAGTCCCGGTGATCGGCGAGCCAGGCCATGAGGGAGCAGGTCGCGATGATGTCGAGCCGATCCTGCACAGCATTCATGATGTCGAGTTCTCCTGTCGTGGTGGATGATTCGTGTCAGGCCAGATGGTGGTCGAGCCAGCGCAGGGCGTGGCCGACGGCCTCGGAGACGTAGGGGTCCTGGTCGTAGAGTTCGACGTGATTGCTGGTCTCGATCCAGACCAGCTCCTTCACCCCGAGGGCGGCATCGTGGACCTGGCGGGCATATTCCGGCAGCAGTGCGGTATCCCCGGTGCCGTGGATGATCTGCAGCGGGGTGGGCGCGACCAGCGGGGCGTGCACGATCGAGTTGTAGATGAAATACGGTTCGAGCGAATCCGCGGTCAGCATGCGCGGCCAATTGGGTGCTTCGGTCCTGCTGGTGCGGTCGTAGTAGCCGTACGCCTCCGGGTTCGGCATGACCGCCACCGGAATCTGCTCGGTCAGCTCCTCGGCAATGGTTGGTATGTAGGCGATTTCGCCGGTCTCGTACTGGCGCTGGACCAGATCGTTGACCCGCCGGAAATAGTCCGCGAAGCCTTCGACGCCGAGGCCCTGCTGAAAGGTCCCGCCGATGTTGTACCCGCCGGCGATGCTCACCACGGCCCTCAGCCGCTTGTCCCGGGCCCCGACGGAGACGGCATAGCCGCCGCCCATGCAGACACCCACGGCCGCAATCCGTTCCGGATCCACATCCGGCCGTGTGAGTAGATAGCTGATGGCGTTCGCATAGTCGGCGATGACCAGATTGGGGTCGTAGCGATGGCGTGGTTCCCCTTCGCTCTCACCGAAATTGCGGGGATCGAAGGTCAGCACCGTGTATCCGGCGTCGCTGAACCGCTCGGCGTAGTGCGGCAGCGTCTGTTCCTTGACGCTGCTGATCGGCCCGCACATCACCACACCCGGTGTGCGCTCGCCGGGTGCGGCGGCCGGGGGCCGGTACAGGTGGCCGGCCAGGGTCGCGGTCCCACTGGCGAATCGGACCGACTCATGCCGGGCGGGATCGGCCCGCAGGAATCGCTGTGCCATGGTCATCGATGTTCCTTTCGTGATGGGTCGTGGTCAGGCGTGCGCGGCGACGACGCGCGGGTTCGCCGCGACGGTGCCGGGGCACGGCGCCGGACAGGGCGGGGCGCCGGTGAGGGTGCTCAGTGCGCCCCGGTGCCGGGCGCTGCTGAGCACCGCGATGAGTTCGAGGGCGAGCACGATCACGCCGTAGCCGAAGGCCGTGGCGGACAGGTCGAATCGGCTCAGGCAGAGTCCGGCGAGGACGGCGGGCAGGCTGAACGCGAGGTACGCCGCCACATAGGTTGCCGTGATCACCTCGGCTCGCCGATCGGCCTCGGTCAGTCCGGTGAGCATCCGCAGGATGCCGGTGAAGGTCGGTCCGGTGCCGAGTCCGGCGATACTGCTGCCGACGAGGAACAGCCACACCTCACGCGTCGCGACGCCGGTCAAGGCGATCACGACACCCGTGACCAGGAAGGCCGGGCCTCGGCCCAGTGCCCGCTCGATGGTCCAGTTGCGGGTGAACACGGCGGCGGTGAGCGACGCGCCTTGCAGCGCGACGATCACCAGCCCGCCGGCCAGCGGGCTGTTCAGATGGAACTGCGCGCGCATGAGCGCCCCACCGAGCGACAGATACAGACCGCCCAGCGCCCAGGTGGCGACGATGGACGGCAGCAGCGTCCGGAAAACCGACCGAACCGATTGCGGCACCGAGACTTTCGGAATCAGTGAGTCCAGCGCACGACCGTCCGGCGCGGCCGTTTCGGGCATCATCGTGACGCCTGCGATCAGCACCAGATACGCAGCCGCCAGTAGCCAGAACACCAAGTGGGTGGGTGCCGGCGCGTAGGTCACCAGCAGTCCGCAGGCCATCGCGCCCGCGGCCGATCCGGCTCCGGCGGCCACACTGGACATCAGGACCCCCAGCCGTGAACCCGGCGGTTGCAGATCGATCAATGCCGCGCTGATCGCTCCGGTGGACAGCCCGGCCGCGATGCCCTGAACCCCGCGCGCCACGAAAAGCCATGCCACCGACTGCGCCTCGGCGAAGACCAGCGTCCCGGCCAGCGCCGTCACCGCGGCGGCGAACAGCACCGGCCGGCGTCCGATGTGGTCGGACAGCGATCCGGCCACCAGCAGAGTGGCGAGCAGGGCAAGGACATTGATCGCATACACGCCCGTCGATACCAGCGAGGAGTAATGCCACTGCTGCTGATAGACGGGATACAGCGGCGACGGCGCCGAGGAAGCGAACAGCATCAGGGCCAGTGCGGCCACCAGTAGCCAGAACGCCGCCATGCGCGGAAGTCGATAGCTCGCGGCACGGGCAGGCCTCCCCGGGCCGGGCCGGATCACATTGTCCACCATGCCCGCAAGCCTGATCGCGGCCGCTGATACCGGACTGTCGCCGCGTGCCAGTCCCGTGTCCGCGGGGCCGGTGAGTGTGGTCGACATGACGAAGATCGACAATGTCAGCCAACTCGACTTTTCCGTTCTTCCGCACCGGGGTGCTCTCGGGATCGCCCCGGGGCGGCTCTACATCGACGGCCGGTGGGTCGATTCCGATTCCGATGCGCGCTGGCGGCACCTCAGCCCCGCGACCAACGAGGAGGTCACCACGATTGCCGACGCTTCGGCCACCGACGTCGATCGGGCCGTCAGCGCGGCGCGGCGAGCCTTCGACGAGGGCCCGTGGCCGCAGCTGCGGGCCAAGGAGCGCAAAGCGATCCTCGAACCCCTGGTGCGGTTGCTGCGCGAGGTCGCACCACGGCTGAGCAGGATCCAGACGCTCGAGAACGGCATGCCGATCTCTTTCACCGCCCAATACCGGCTCTCCTCCGAGGTCGCCGCGGATGTGTTCGATCACCACCTCGGCTGGATCGACAAACTGGGCGGGGAGACCTATCCGCAGTACACCGAGCGAAGTGACCTGCAGTACCTGAGCTTCCGTGAGCCGGTCGGCGTGGTCGGGGCCATCGTGCCCTGGAACGCGCCGGTGCTGCAGCTCGCCAACAAGGTCGCGCCCGCGTTGGCCGCCGGCTGCACGGTCGTGCTCAAACCCTCCGAATACGCGAGCCTCAGCAGCCTCGCGATCACCGAACTGATCGATCAACTGGATTTGCCGCCCGGCGTTTTCAATCTCGTCACCGGCGTCGGTGCCAAGTCCGGCGAGGCGCTGATCACTCATCCCGGCGTCGACAAGATCAGCTTCACGGGTAGTCGCGGGGTTGGCGGCCGCATCCTCAAGGCCAGCGGGCGGGACGTCAAACGTGTCACCCTGGAACTCGGCGGTAAGAGTCCCAGCCTGATCTTCCCCGACGCGAACGTCCGCGAGGCCGGGAAGGCGGTGATGCGCATGATCGCGCTGGGCATGTCCGGACAGCAGTGCACCGCCCAGACCCGGGCCCTCGTGCACGTCGACTGCTACGACGAATTCCTCGACGGTGCACGGGAGATCGCGGCATCGGTGCGGTACGGCGACCCGTTCGACCCGGCCACGAACGCGTCACCGCTGATCAACAAGCAGCAACTGGTGAAGGTGCTGGACTACATCGAGTCCGGCACCGCCGAGGGGGCGCATCTGCTGCTCGGCGGCGATCGGCCGAGCGATGCGCTGAGCGCCGGCAACTATCTGAACCCGACCATTTTCACCCAGGTCGACAACGGCATCCGGTTGGCCCAGGAGGAGATCTTCGGGCCGGTGCTGGCCGTCATCCCGTTCACCGGCGAGGACGAGGCGGTCCGGATCGCCAACGACACCGAATACGGCCTCGCCGCAGGCATTTACACCGCCGACGTCGGGCGTGCCTTCCGGCTGGCCCGCCGCATCCGCGCCGGAGCGGTCGGCATCAACGGCTACACCTTCATGCCCAACGCCCCGATCGGCGGGTACAAGACCTCGGGGTTGGGCCGGGAGGGCGGGCGCACCGCGCTGGAGGCCTACACCGAGCAGAAGACCGTCATGATCGAGACGGGCGCTTGATCACTCGACCGCACGGCCGCAGCGAGATGACCGCACTCGTCGTTGATTACCTCGAACTGCTGTGGAACCGGGGCCGTGCCGATCTGGCCGACCGCTTCGTCGCCGACGAGCTGGTCGAGCACGGTCCGAGCCTGCCCGACGGCCGCCGGGCATTGATCGAGCTGATCAGCGGTGTGCGGCAGCGGTTCCCGCACGCCCGGTTCGACCTGCGCCGGATCGCCGCCACCGGAGATCTGGTGTTCGCGCACAGCCTCTTCACAACCGGACCGGAGGACCGCGGCACGGTAGTCGTGGATGTCTTCCGCATCCAGGGTGACCTGATCGTCGAGCACTGGCAGGTCCGAGAACGGGTGCCCGCCAGTGTCGTCGGCGGCCACCCCGTCGTGTGAATTCCGTTCGACAGCGGCCACGGATTCCAGTGATCATGGGCGGGAGGTCAGGTGGAGGTGTCACGTGGTGCAGGTGAGGGTGCTCGGCCCGGTCTCGGTGGTCGCGGCCGACGGGCGCGAGGTCGCGATCATCGGGCCACGGTTGCGAACCTTGCTGGCGCTGCTCGCACTTCGCGCCGGGACAACGGTTCCGACCGGGCTGCTGACCGAAGGGATCTGGGACGGGGATCCGCCGGCGCGAGTCGAGAACGCGCTCCAGGCCCTGGTGAGCCGATTGCGTGCGGCCGTCGGCTCCCATCGCGTGGTGAAGGACGGAGCGGGCTATCTACTGGCGGTCGACCCGGACGCGGTCGACGCGTGCCGGTTCGACCGGCTGCTCGGTGAGGCTCGGCGGCTGGGGTCGGCCGGGCGGTATGAGCCCGCCGTTCGCGCGGTGGATCTGGCTCTGGCACAGTGGCGTTCGGACGCGCTGACCGGCGTGGTCGACTCGGCCGACATGCGCTCGACGGTCACCGAGCTGACCGAGCGGCGACTGGCGGCGATCGAGCTCCGCGCCGATCTCCTGCTCACGCTCGGCCGGGCCGGCGAGACCCTGCCCGAACTGGCTCACCATTGTACGGCGCACCCCTTCCGGGAAACCCTTGCCGCCCGGCGCATCACAGCACTCGCCGCTGCTGGCCGGAAATCGGACGCCTTCGACGTCTACCGGCACACCGCCGAATTGGTGCGCCGTGAACTCGGCGCCGAACCCGGCCCGGCGTTGCAGGCGGCACTGAACTCGATCGACGCAGGTGCCGCCGCCGAATCGGATCACCCGCCACATCCGGCGCCAGCTGAACCGAGCCGGAAAGCGCTGGATTCCATACTGAAACAAGAGGATTCGGCGCGGCCTATGCCGGAATCCGCAGTCGGATCGTCGGAATCATCAGCGGGAGCGCCCCTCGTACGGGGGCGGGGAGTACCGCGACGCTGGACCAGCTTCGTCGACCGGGAACGCGATCTCGACCAGCTCGGCCGGATGCTCCGCGACTCCGCGCTGGTGACCCTGACCGGGACGGGCGGCGTCGGCAAGACCCGGCTGGCGACGGAACTCGCCGCGGTCCAGTCGGATTGGCCCGATGGCTGCGTTTTCGCCGACCTCGCCGGCATTGCACCCCAGCGCGAAGACGACGCGTCGACGCCGAGCGCGGTTCCGGCCGTCCTGCTGTCCGCCCTGGGCCTCGGCGGATCCAGCGACGACGCCGACTGGCGCGCGGTGCTGCACCGATCCGTGGGGCGGCACCGAATGCTGGTGATCCTGGACAACTGTGAGCACGTGATCGACGCGGCCGCCGAGTTGGCCGCGTTCCTGCTGTGCCACTTCCCCCTGCTGACCGTGCTGGCCACCAGTCGTGAGCCGCTCGGGATCGACGGCGAAAACTTGTACCCGGTAAGGGCTTTGGCCGTACCGGAGCCTGGTGCGTCGGTGGAGGTCGCCGCCGAATCCGCCGCCGTCCAACTATTCGTGGATCGCGCCCGCGCGGTGCGGCCGGACTTCCGGCTGACCGACTCCGAATGCGCCGATATCGTGTCCATCGTGTGCTGCCTCGACGGGCTGCCGCTGGCGATCGAACTCGCCGCCGCGCGCCTGCACGCCCTGCCGGTACGTCATCTGGCCGACCGGCTGCCCCACCGATTCCGCCTCCTGGACTCGCTCGGCCGCAACGTATCAGCCCGGCATCGCACACTGCATGCCGTGGTGTCCTGGAGCTGGAACCTGCTCACCGGTGCAGAGGTCGAATTGGCGCGCAGGCTCGCCGTCTTCGCCGACGGCGCCACACTCGACGCCATCCTCGCGGTATGCGGCGGCGAGGACACCGCGGATACCCTGACGGCACTGGTCGCCAAGTCCCTCGTCGAGTTCGACGGCGCGCGATACCGAATGGTGGAAACGATTCGCGCCTACGCCGCATCGGAATTGGACGCGGCCGGCGAGAGCCGGCGACAGGCGGACGCCCACGCCGGCCATTTCCTCGCGCTCGTACGGGACGCGGCACCACGGCTGCTCGATGCGCGGCAGCAGCAGGCGACGCGCCTGCTCACCCTCGAACACGCCAACTGCCTGGCCGCTCTGGAATGGGCGGTGCGCACCGGGGACGGCGAGTGTGCGGTCGGTCTGTACGGCGGCCTGATCTGGCATTGGCTGCTGTGCGGGCTCCGTGGCGAGGCCCTGGCCTGGCAACCGCGGGTGCTGGCGCTGTTCGGTGCGGGTCCGCCGCCGGGCCGCGCCGCGGATTTTCTGGCCGTCCGCTACGCCCACCAGCTGCCCGCGTACCACGAGCCGTTGTGGTGGGGCCAAATACCCGATCGCTCGGGTGAATTCGATGAACTGGTGCGGACCGCCATGGGCGAGCCCCGGCCGCCGCATCCGATCTTCGTGCTGCTGCTGGCACTTCGCGACCGGCACCGTGGTGCCGGCGAGCTGTTGAACCAGTGCCTGGCTGCCGACGACACCTGGTTGCGCGGCAATGCGCTGGTGCTGCGGGCACTGGACGAAATCGGCGGTGATACGGAGTCGTTCGAGCGCTGTGTGGCCGACCTCGAAGCGGCCATCAGCCTGCTGGAGCGTCTGGGCGAGCCGCGCGGGGTGAGTCGGGCGCTGCTGTACCTGGCTCACCGCCGGATCGAATCGGCGGGGCTCGCCGCGGGTGCTCCCCTCATCGCCCGGGCCGCCGAATTGCTGACCCCGGGCCTGGGGGCCGAGGAGGTCGTGGGCGTGCTGCGCCGCGCCGCCCAGCTGCATCTGCGGGAGAACGATGTGGACGGCGGCGCCGCCTACCTGGCGTCCGCCCGGAGATGGGTGGATACCCAAGTGCCCGATGGAACTGCGCAGTGGCTGCGTGTTGCCGAAGCCGATCTGGCGCTGCGGCAAGGCAAACCGGACACAGCGATCGAGCTGTACGGTCGATTGTTCGGCGACGACGGTCCGCTGCGCGGTGCCGACGGCAGTCCGGCCGCAGCATTGGCCGCCGACGAGATCCTGGGGCGCACACACTATGCGATCGCGCTGGTCATGGCGGGCCGAACCGCCACCGCGACAAGGCAACTCGAGATCGCCCGCGACCTCGCCGCCACTGCCGCACCACGACTGTTCCCCGTCGTCGCCGTCGGCGGTGCGCTGGCCGCCCTCGCCATCGGCGCACCCGAACCAGCCGCGCGCCTGCTGGGAGCGATCGACCAAGCGGACGGTCGCATCACGCACGGCAATCCCGGTCCCGACGTCCGGCAGGCGTGCACCCTCGCCCGGAAAGCGCTGGGGCAGCACCGATTCCTCTCCGCCCTGAACGAAGGGCGGCGCACCTCCTGCGACCAGGTCGACGTCCTCTTCGCGCAGGCTCTGTACCAGCGCGCTGTCAGCTGACGCCAGCGTCGCATCAGCGCCGCCCGGAAGTGTTGCGAGCATGGCGAACACCACCTCCTCATCCGACACGAGCAGGTGGAAGTAATGGCATCCCCCATCGCTTCCACCCACGAATCCACCGGCGCCGGAACTCCGATCCGCAATTGGCTCGCCGTCGCGGCGGTATCCACCGCCACCTTCGCGATGGTCACCGTAGAGGCCATGCCGGTCGGCCTGCTCACGCCCATCGGTCACACCTTCGACGTCTCTCCCGGCGCGGTCGCATTGACGATCACACTGCCCGGACTCATGGCCGCGGCCGCCGCGACCACTCTGCCCGTCGCGATCGGACGATCGGACCGGCGTACGGTCCTGCTCGGGCTGATCGGGCTCATGCTCGCCGCGACAGCCATCTCGGCGCTGGCACCGGACTTCGCGATCTTGCTCGCCGCCCGTGCCGTCGCCGGCATCGCCATCGGCGGCTTCTGGGCCCTGGCCGCCTCGTGCGCGGTCAGACTGGTTGCCGCGCACCACATTCCACGAGCGATATCGCTCGCGTTCGGCGGTGCGACAGCGGCCAACGTGCTGGGCGTGCCGGCCGCCACGCTGATCGGCAATCTGAGCGGCTGGCGCGTCGCCTTCGCCGCGCTGGCCGGATTCGGCGCGGTGGTCGCCCTCGCGCTGCGGCTGCTGCTGCCGCCCCTGCCCGCCACCGAGGTGGTCCGCCCCCGCGCGCTGGCGCGGCAGCTGCGCACACCGGCCGTCCGCGCCGGCGTCATCGCCACATTCCTTCTGGTGGGCGGGCATTGGGCGGCATTCACCTTCGTCCGGCCCATGCTGCAGGACATCTCGGGTCTGGGCGCGGGGGCAATCGGGCCCGCGCAGCTGGCCTTCGGCTTGGCGGGCGTGGCCGGAACCTTCGCGGGCGGCGCCGCCGCCGGCCACGACCCGCGGCGCGCCCTGGTCGCCGCCGCCGCCCTGCTGGCGGTGACACTCGCACTCTTCCCGCTCATCGCGACCACACCGGTCAGCGGCATCGTGGCACTGCTGGTGTGGGGCACGGCATTCGGCGCGATTCCGGTCGGCGTGCAGACCTGGATCCTGCAGGCCGCCCCCGACCATCCCGAGGCCGCGACCGCCCTCAATACCGCCATGTACAACCTGGCCGTGGCCCTCGGCGCGCTCACCGGCGGCGTGATCGTCAGCTGCACATCGGTGACCGGCGTGCTCGTCACGGGCGCGCTGCTGGGCGTGACCGCCATCGCCGCGGTCATGATCGGCGGCCGACAGCTGACGCGGCGTGCCGGTGCCCTATCAGCGGCGTCGGCCACAGTCGAAGAACGAGAATGGTGATCGCCGGAGCCACCGGACCGCCGAATCCGGCGCGGTTTTGACTTTTAACGAGCCTTTAACTAGGTTCCCTGTTGCACCTCGATAGGCGAGGCTCCTGCACGAACACAGGCCACTGATCTGACGACGTCGAGAGACGCCCAAGGTTAGGACAGATTTCTCCGGATCAAGGGGTAATCCAAAGTGGCTTTCCGATTCGGAACACTCCGATTCGGAACACGTCGTGCAGTGCCAAAACTCTGACGAGAGGGGTGTGCGTCCGGCCCGAGGGTTCCGGGCACCTCCCCCGTGCGTTGACGAATCGCGTTCTACCAGTGAGGAGGTCGGGTAGCACGATGGCACCCGATGATGACCCGGGATCTCCGGGTCGGCCCCTCCGCCTCGGTCCGGGCCGCTAGCCACCACACCAACACCGCGTCGATATCTCGACGCACGTAATTCTCCGATATTACGATGCCGCCCGCGCGCACCGGACTATTCGCATGCACATTTTACGAATGAATTCGGAGATTCGCATATATATCCGACCCGTCGGCACCACCGTGCCCGACGGTATTCGATGCTGCCCGGAATCCGATGCGAGCAGCGGTATCCCGAGGGGAAACATCCCGATGAGAATTCGCTTGCTCGCATTCGCCACCGCGGCGATGACCACCGCCGGACTGGTCGCCCCTGCCGCCGCTTCGGCCGCGGCACCCGGACCGGACGTCCGGATCGCCGACGCTGTGACAGCCCGGGCCTTGTCCGGCGACGCCCGGATCGTGGACCGATCGGTGGTGCTGCGCACCGACCTCGGCACCCTCCGAACCACCACCGACCAGCTGCAGATCCTCGACCCGCAGGGCGTGATGGTGGGGGCGATCCCGCTGACCATCACGAAGCAGGACACGACGTACCCGATCGACGCCCGCATCGACGGCGACAGCGCCACCCTCACCCCGCGCCCGGATCGGGCCCGACCGGTCAGCACCGAGGAACGACGCCTCGCCGCGGAGCTGCACGCTGCCGCGGAGGCGCAAGCCGAAGGCCCTGCGGCACAGCAGATTGCCGATCCCGACAGCTTCGAGGATCGGATGAATACCGTCTTCCAGAATGTCAACAACGAGCTCACCGTGGCCCTGGCGGTGGGCACGCTGCTGGGTGCCGTCATCGGAGCGCCGCTGGGCTGCGTCCTGCTCGGCGCGGGCCAGGGTCTCGCGGTCGGCGCATTGACGTTGGGCACGTTGGCGATTCCCGGCGCTGTCACCGGCTGTCTCGAGGGCGCGGTGGCCGGGGCCGGGATGGGCGTCGTGGCTTTCAACCTGCTCATTGGCGCACCGGCGGTGCTGGCCGCAGCCGTGCACGCCTACAACGTCATGACCGCACCGCCCGCGGTCGCCGTCGAATCGACCAACTGAGTTGCGACGCAGCCGCTCGGAGCGAGGTGAACAGCAATGACTCTCGAATTGGCAATTCCGGACCGCCCCAAGACGACTCCCGAGGTGCCGCGGGTACGCGGCCGGCTCCGAGCGGTGGACTACCTGATCATCGGCGCAGGCGTGCTGCTGATCCTGGTGGTGCTGCGGCTGTTTCGGGACATGTCGGTGCCCTGGACGCCGGATACCGGAACCGAGGCCGTATCAACCGATCCCGCGAACCTGCCCTACTACGCGGCCCGCACCACGCTGCGCATGTTCATCGGCCTGGTGGCGTCCATCCTCTTCACACTGATCGTCGGCCAGTGGGCGGCGCGCTCGCGGCGGGCCGAGAAGGTGCTCATCCCGGCGCTCGACGTGCTGCAGTCGGTGCCGGTGCTGGCCCTGGTCTCGATCACGGTCACGGCGTTCGTGGGCCTGTTCCACGGCTCGTATCTGGGCGCGGAGGCGGCGTGCATCTTCGCCATCTTCACCGCGCAGGCCTGGAACATGACCTTCGCCTACTACCAGGCGTTGCGCAATATGCCCCGGGAGCTGGATGATGCGGCCCGCATGATGCGGCTCACCCGCTGGCAGCGGCTGTGGCAGCTGGAGGTGCCGACGGCCATGGTGCCGATGATCTGGAACGGCATGATGAGCTTCGGCGGCGCGTGGTTCATGCTCGCGGCCTCGGAGGTCATCACGGTATCCGGCCGGGACGAGGCGCTGCCCGGCATGGGTAGCTTCATCGCGGCGGCCACCTCCGAGGCCGAGGTCGGCAATCTCATACTGGGCGCGCTGGTCATGGTGCTCACCATCGTCCTGGTGAACGTGGTGTTCTGGCGGCCGCTCACGGCGTGGTCGGAGCGATTCCGGGTGGAGCACACCGAAAGTGCGCAGGCCCCACGGAGTCTGGTGCTCGACCTGCTGCGGCACAGCACGGTGCCGAGCCGGCTGGCTCGGGTGCTACGGCCGGTCGGCGAGCGGGTCGATCGCCTCATGCGGGTCTTCGGGCACAGCACCCGTTCCGCCTACGACGAGCGCGCGGGCAGCCGCATCGGCGATGTGCTCTTCTTCGGACTGCTCTTCGCCGCGCTCGCCTGGGGCACCTGGGCACTCGCCTCCTACTTCGACAGAACCGTGGGCCTGGCCGAATTCGGGCCGACCTCGCTGATGGGGCTGGCCAGCCTCGGCCGCGTGATAGTGCTGCTGGTGGTCTCCACCATCGTGTGGGTGCCGGTCGGCGTGTGGATCGGGATGAATCCGCGCATCTGCCGGTTCGCTCAGCCGGTGGTGCAGGTGCTGGCCAGTTTCCCGGCCCAGTTCTTGTTCATCTTCGTCATTGCGGCGCTCACCTACACCGGCATCTCACTGAATATCGGCGGCATCGCGCTGATGGCGCTGGGTGCGCAGTGGTACGTGCTGTTCAATGTGATCGCGGCGGCCGGGCAGATCCCGACGGACCTGCGCGAGGCCATGGACGATCTCGGCGTGCACGGGTGGCAGCGCTGGAAGTCGTTGATACTGCCCGCGATCGCACCCGGCTACGTGGTCGGCGCGATCACGGCGTTCGGCGGCGCGTGGAACGCCACGCTGGTCGGCGAGGTCGTGGAGGCCGGGAACACGCATATGGAGGCCTACGGCCTGGGCGCGTACATCACCAATGCCACCACCGACGACGTCTTCGCCGAGGTGCTGCTCGGCACCGTGGTGATGAGCGTAGTCACGGTGACCATCAACCGCCTGCTGTGGAAACGCCTGCAGCGCACCGCTGAACGGCGATTCTCGCTGAGCTGAAACACTTTTCGAAAGGAGGACACCGTGTCGGCCCCCATCATCACCGTCGATCGTGTCACCAAGAACTTCACCAACCCCTCCGGCGAGCAGCTGCCGGTTCTCTCGGATGTCTGCCTCGAGTTGCAGGAGGGTGAAATCGTCGCGCTGCTGGGCAAATCCGGCTCCGGCAAGTCCACGCTGCTGCGGATCATCGCGGGCCTGATGCTCCCCTCCGCGGGTTCCGCGCGCATCCGGCAGACCGAGATCACCGAGCCGAATGCCAATACCGCCATGGTGTTCCAGACCTTCGCGTTGCTGCCGTGGCTGACCGTGCGGCAGAACGTCGAACTCGGCCTTCGCGCCCAAGGGATTTCGGCCTGGGAGCGGGCCGAGCGGGTTACCGACGCCATCGACATGATCGGCCTGGACGGCTTCGAGAACGCCTATCCCAAGGAGCTTTCCGGCGGTATGCGCCAGCGAGTGGGATTCGCCCGCGCCCTGGTGGTGCAGCCGGAGGTGCTACTCATGGACGAACCGTTCTCGGCGCTGGACGTCTTGACCGCCGAGAACCTGCGCGGCGAGCTCATGCGACTGTGGGCGGAGACCGCCTTCCCGACCAAGACCATGCTGATGGTCACCCACAACATCGAGGAGGCCGTGCAGCTGGCCGACCGAATCCTGGTGCTGGACAACAATCCCGGGCGAATCAAGGGCGAGATCCAGGTGCGGCTCCCGCGGCCGCGCGACCCGCGCGGCGCGGGTTTCCAGGCGCTGGTGGACCAGGCCTATCGGATGCTCACCGACGTCACCTTCGATGGCGGCTGGCCGAGCATCACGCCCACCCCCACCACCCGGCCGCTGCCCGATGCCGGGGTGGACGGAATCGGCGGCATGCTGGATTTTGTGGCCGCCCAAGGCGGGCGGGCGGACCTGCCGGATCTGGCGGGCGGGTTGCGCTTCGAGATCGACGATCTGATGCCGCTGGTCGACGCCGCCACCATGCTGGGGCTGGCCACCACCGCCGACGGGGATATCGAGCTCACCCTCGACGGCACTCTGTTCGCCGAGGCCGATATCGACAGTGCCAAGGCCATTTTCGCGCGGCTGGCGCGAGCCAACGCGCCCCTGGTCGCGGCAATCGACCACGCGCTGACCAGTGCGCGCAACCAGCGGCTGCGCGACGGCTTCTTCCTCGACCTGCTGCAGCGGGGCTTCACCGAGGACGCCGCCCGGCGACAACTGCGGATCGCCATCGACTGGGGACGCTATGCCGAACTCTACGAGTACGACGCCGCCGAGCGACTGCTCACCCGCCATCCGGACGAGGCCTGAGGTCGAGGCGGGCGCGGTCGGCGGCTACTCGGCCGGCGTCCCAGCCTGCGGCGCTGCGGATTGTGATCCCGCGATTCCGGGCTTGTGGAAACAGGGTGTCGAAAGCCGCGTCGACTGCGATCTCGTGTGAGGCCAAGGCCGGCAGCAGTCGTTCCGGCTCAGCCGATTCCGCGATGGTGGCCGCGGTGGCCGCATCCAAGCGCTCCCCGATGCGGGTGGCATAGGCGACGAGGAACGACTTCCGGAACGTCCGGCTGCGTGCCTCCTCGTTTCGGGAGGCTTTGTCGTTTCGGGAGGCTTTGTCGTTTCGGGAGGCTTTGTCGCCGTTCGCGATCATCGCCCTGGTGGCCTGCACGAGCAGTGAGGTGGACAACAACTCCACCGCGTCGAGATCCGCGTCGTCGCCGACGATGGTCATGAAATCCCATGCCGAGGAAAAGACGGCGCGGCATCGATTGGCCTTGGCGACGACGTCGATCAGCAGGGCCTTCGCGTCGGTGTACGGGGTATCGAGCCACATTCGCCGTGCCCCTGGCAGATCCGGGACGGCGGTGTCGGCGTCGACGAGCACCCGATCGAGCGCGTACTTGGTCATCAGCTCCTGTGCTTTGGCCGACAGCGCCTCGGCCTCTTCGGGGAAGGACGTGGACTCGGCCTTGGCAAGCAGCCCGCGAACGCGGCCGAGCACCCTCTCGTCGACATGATGGGGGACCGCGGCCATCGGACGTGCGGTGCCGGGCAGGGGCCTGATGAGTTCCAGTTTCGGCAGCAGGATCAGCAGTGCGAGGGCCTCGATGACGGTGATGAGCGCTTCGGCGGCGGTCAGCATGTGCTTCGCCGCCCACTGGCCGAAATGCGGCGAAGAATCCGACCACCAGGCGTCCGCCGCCAATTCACCGAGCTGAGCAACCCAGGTTTCGTCGACGGTCGCGGGCGCGAAGGGCCGCACAGAATCCGCCATGGTGTCGATCAGAAAGCTGACCGCGAAGTCGTCGACCCGCCGTCGCGCTGCCTGCTGAATGTCCGCCGGCAACCAGCCATTCCGGAAGGCTCGCGTCATGAGGTGCTGCCCCGCCAGGTGCACACCCAGCTCCACCTCGTGAACGAGCGGATCGTCAGCGGCGAGCCGGCCGGCGAACACGACGACCGGATCACGTTGTGCCGATCCGCCCCGCGCCCCACGCCGGGCCGATTCCATGGCGGCCGCCAGGATTGCATTGCCGATCTCCTCAGCGGTCGGCGGCCGCCCCTCGGCCCCAGCGGGCATGCCCGGAAAATCGGCTCCGCCATATCGCGCCCGCTGCTTGGCTGCCCGATGCTTCCGATTCGGCTTACCCATGATCGACTCCGCCGACCCTCGAATCGCCATGACCTGTCACGACCCGACCGTATTTCACTGCCGTACCGTTCCGCGATGCGGGCCGGGCACGGCCAAAAACTTCAGAATGGAAACAAAATCGGGCTCGGCTACGACGAACAACACAACGCCAATCGGAAGGATCTTCATGAAAAGGTCGTTGAGTGTGGCCGGACGGGTTGCGATCGCGGGCATTTCGGGTTTGGGTTTCGCGGCCGTCGTCGGGTCGGGTACCGCGCAGGCCGCGCCGCAGGACTGCACCGTGACGAAGGGGCTGTTCGACGCGTCGGCAGTCTGCCGGCCCGACGGTGGATCCAACTACGTACTTCACCTCGACTGCGTCGGCCTCTACGCCAGCGGGCCGTTCCCGCTGTACGCCGTCGGCCCCTACAAGGTGCTCAGCTACCCCTTCACTCCGTCGGGTGACCGTATTACGGCGGCCTGCACAGGCACCGGACCCGGCGTCTTCGCCGTCGCCACAAACGCTTTCGTGGAAATCTACAACCCCTAGGCAACCGTCACCGAGTGACAGCCGACGTGTCACTCGTCCCCGATGCCGATTGCCGCACTACCCCTCGTGGGATCGGCGCCAAGGTATCGGGGACCGGCCTTCGGTGTTCGGGGAGTTGGGTGCGAATCAGGTTCTATGCCAGGAGATTCGCGCGTCTTCCGGGCGCTCATCACCCGGAACACCGAGATGATCTCGGGCCGTTGATTTCCCGGTCACTGCGGCGTCGGTACGTTGTCGCAGTGACCGGTGGCCCAATGTCAGCTGATCGGAGCCACGAGCGGGGCGCTGATGTCACCGGCAGCGTGCAGGGTGTTGTACGCCTGCGCCAGTGCCGCGATACCGGCGGGGACCCCGGCGACCACGCCGCCGATGATCGGGCCGACCGCCGCGCCGATCCCCAGGCCGGGAATGCAGCCACCGATCGCGCCGACGATCGCACCGACGACACAGCCGCCTACGAGCCCGACCACGCCACCGGCCATGGTGCCCACGGTCGTGGCCAGCATGAACTCGTTACCGGCCTGGTTCAGCGCATCGGCGATGTCGGCCTGCGGGTCGGTCCCCGCGGCCGCGGCGACCGGGACGGCGGCGCCCGACACGGACGGAGGAAGCGGCTGTGCCGCAGCGTCATTCGCCAGCTCCGCAACTGGCAGATCGGCCGCTGCCCGCGGCGTGGACGTCCCGGCGCCGCTCGGGGAATCGGCGCTCGCGGCGGCCGCGTCCGTGGTGGTGCCGGCGGTCGGGGCGACCGGCGAGGGGGCGGCCGTGGCGACTTCGACGGTGAGGGTCATCAAGGTCGCGGTCAGTGCGGATGCGACGAGGATGCGGGTGCGGGTGTTCACTGAATCTCCTTGGTGGGCAGATTGATTGGTTGATTCATTCGCTGAAATGGACGGGGCGGCCAGGGGGCCCACGGTTGATCGGAGGTCCCCTGGGAATTTGTCCGGGTCAGCGCAGCAGTTGCGCGAGGAAGCCGTCGACGTCGGGTGCGGCGGTGGCGAGCAGGGTTTCGTGGTCGTCGCCGGGGTAGTTGCGCATTTCGACTCGGGTGCCTTGCCCGACGAGCTGGGCTTCGAGATTCCAGACCATGGGCGCGGGAACGTCGGCGTCCACGGCTCCCTGTGCGATGAGCAGCGGGCGGTCGTAGCCGGAGGTGGGAATGTCCATCACCGGATGCGCGAGCGCCGGGAAATCGCCCTCGTCCAGCGGGCGGGCCAGCATGTCGGAGACGTTCACATCGGCTGACTCGGCGATGAGATCGTCCAGACACAGCTGCCGGGCGCGCTCGATGATGTCCCGACCGAACGGGGTGAGGTAGCTGTCGAGATCGAAGTCGGGCCGGGCGGCCTGGAGCCCGAGCAGCGCGTAGGCGGCATACGCATTCATGTCCGGGGGCAGCACCTTCGGTAGACCGGGCCGACCGAGCAAGGTCATCAAGTCGACGGCGCTGGCGCCGGGCGCGTAGGCGGCGCCACCGCGATAGTCCAGTTCGGGGGCGTAGCGGGTGGCGTCGATGGCGGTGAACATGGCCGCCTGCCCGCCCTGGGAATGTCCGACGACGGCCCAGCGCGCCGAGAGTCCCGGCTCGACCGCCCGAGCCGCGCGGACCGAATCCACGGTGGCGTTGGCCTCGGCGTGACCGTCGAGATAGGCGTGCGGACCGGGGGTGCCCAGTCCGATGTAGTCGGTGGCCACGACGGCATAGCCGTCGGCGAGCCAGCGCGAGAACAACTCCGGGTAGTGGTCGTCGGCCAATCCCATGGCCGACGGTGCGCATTTCCCGGCGACTCCCATCGTGCCGTGGTCCCAGGCCACGATCGCCCGCCCGCCCGGCGGCGGAGTTCCCTGCGGCAGGAAGATCAGGGCGCTGGACAGTGCCGGACGGTCCGAGGAGTCCCGGGTCCAGTACGTGATGCGGTCGACAGTCGCCGCTCCCGCGACCCCGAACGCCGACGCGGCCGGACTCCGGTCGGTGACGGTGCCCGCAGGAGCATCGGCGGCCGCACTGTGTGCAGTGGCCATGGTCGTGAGTGCTGCCAGCGCGGCAAGGGCCGACAAGCCTCTGCGCAGTGGTGGTGTCATGGATCACCTCGGGTCGATCTTTGAGAGTTCGGACACCGTAACTTACAAGACGTTCGTACGAATAGTTTTCTTGAGGTTTGCGCAGTGGACATCCGGCAAGATGGACCCGAGGAGGTGGCGGTGACAACCGGATATACCGACGGGCGACGTGCCCGAGGTCAGCAGCGATATCAGCTCGTCCTCGACGCCGCGCTCGACCTGGTGTCACGCGAAGGCCTGCCCGCGCTGACGACACGGGCGCTGGCCGCGGCCGCGGGGGTTTCGCTGGCGTCGATCACCTACCACTTCCCCACACGAGCGGATCTGGTGTATTCGACCTGCGCCGAAGCGGTGCGCCGCGATATCGCCTCGACCCGGGCGATTCTCGATGAACTGCGCCGCGACTTCGATCTGCGCACCGTGTCCCTCACCGAACTGGCCGACCGGTGGCTGCAGGTGAGCACCGCCCCCGACCGGCGCATGATGTCGGTATTCAGCCTGTACCTCGAGGTCGTCCGGCAACCCGATCTGGCCCCGCTCGTGGTTCAGTGGAACAACGACACCCGCGACCTGGTCGCCGCGGCTTTGACGGAAGCCGGTGCCGCGCAACCGATATCGGCCGCGAAGGTCCTCTGTGCGGCACTCGACGGACTGCGACTGCCCACGTGTGCTTTCCCCGACGCCACACCGACCCGAGCAGACCGCGACGACCTGGCGTTGTTGTTCAGCTGGGCACTCGGGAGGCCATGAGGACGGGCCGCCGGTTCCGTCCGGCACACGGGATCCATTTCGCTACAACGGATCTCGGCCTGCTCATGTCGGCGGTACGCCGTGCGCTGCCGAATGCCTGGTGCTTGTCCGGCCTGGATATCGGTCGGGAGAACTCGGACAGCGTTCTGGGACTGGAACATTCTGTCGCGGTGTCAGCCTTCTTGTTCTGCCAGTGCGGCCGTCGTCAGGGTGAGATGCCGGCTCAGTAGGTCGGCGGCGGTGTCGGGGTCGCGGGCCAGCGCCGCCTCCTCCAATCGGCGATGCATCGTCGATGCCGTCGCGGTCGGGGGCGCGGTGTGTCGACCAGCGGCGAGCCAGCTCGCTCGCGACCCACATCCGGGTCGAAGGCCTCCAGCAACACCGGGTTGCCGCACCCCGCCAAGAGGGCGCGATGGAACACCCGATGGGCCTCGGCCCAGGCCTCGCTGTAGTGCGCGCCGTTTCCGATCGCATTGAACGACACGTCGATGCCGCCGACTTCAGCGACGACGGCGTCGAGGTGCTCGGCGACGGATTTCTCGTCCCGGGGCGTCGACCACAGCGGTCGCGACGGCTCCGCCCGCGGCGGAGATTTCCTTCGCGACGACGTTGACGATGTCGGGATTTCGCCCGGTCAGCAAGACCCTGGCGCCTGCATGGGCGAATCCGCGGGCAACCGCGCTGCCGACCGCTCCACCCGCGCCGTAGACAACCACGTTCTTGTTTGCCAGCAACATTTTCCTACCTCCTACTCATATAGAGGCGATGGCACCGCGAAAGTCATCGGCCGAGCGGGCCCGGTCGGATCTCCGCCGAATTCGCGATCGATCGGCGGCGCTACCGGCGCGCCGCTACAGTAGGCGTTCGAATCTGAAGCGGTCGCGCTTCGCATGTTTTCGCAACGGATCGATAAGAGGTACACAGCTTGAAGAGTTCGGCTCGGCTGCGGTTGCTTGCAGCGTCCACGGTCTGCGGCACCGCAGCGGTGCTCGCCGCGATGGCGCCGCCGACCACGGCGGAGACTCCCGGCGGCAAAACCCTTGTGGTGATCGGCGATTCCTTCTCCGCCAACGGCGAAATCCTCGACCTGCTGAACGCGGGCGGGGATCCCGGCTGCAAGCACGTGCCCACATCATGGCCGACGCAGCTGACGCAGCGCATCGGCTTGTCGCCGGATGACGTCGAGGACACCTCGTGCCAGGGCGGCACGATCGACACCTCGGGCTGGACCCTGGTGCACCAGGTGAAACGGGCCATGTCCGATAACGCGTTCGGACCACGCACCCGGACCGTGACGATTCAGCTCGGCATGAACGACGCCTGGGGTACCGACAACCCGGTCGCCTTGTCTCGTGCCTTCACGTGCCTGACCGACCTGATCGATGGTTGCGGTCCGGAAGCCGCAGCGCAGGGCCGCGCCCCCGACCTCGACACCATCACCGGTCAGGCCTATGCCGATCGAGTCCGCCAAGCGGTGGATTACATCCGCTACTACGCTCCGAACGCACGGATCGTTTTCGTGGGATACCCGGAAATACACTCTCCGGGCCAAGACTCCGCCTGCGCGAGCATCCTCGGCATCGATGTGGTCCAGCCCCGAGCCGGCGCGGTCACCGGGTTCCTGGACCGGATCGACACGGCCCAGCGCGAGGCCGCCGGCATTCTGAACGTGAACTTCCTCGACACCCGAGCGGTCACCGCCGGGCACGGCGCCTGCACTGCGGATCCCTGGGTGGACGGAGCGTTCGACCCACACACCGAACCGCTCGGGTTCCCCTGGCATCCCAGCGCGCACGGCGACTCGATGGTCGCAGCCGCCATGCACCAGTGGATCGCTCGAGGCTGAAACAGCAGTTCAGGCAACTAACGTCCGGCGAGCTCGGCGATGACCGGAGCGAACCTGTCGGCGACGTCGGCGCCGAAGACGAAATAGGAGAAGCCGATCTCCTCCCGTCGCCGCTGGATTTCCTCGGCGGCGGCGGCCGGGTCGTCCGGAAGCACGGTCATTGCGTCCGCCGCGTGGAGCGCGGCGGTATCGGTGTCTGGGGGCGCCATGTGCGGCGCGACAGTATCGCCGATAACCGGTACGGCGAGCGCGAGCTCGGCGTCGCTGGTGATGCGGAAGTCGCGTGCCAGCCGCTCGGCCATCGCCACGGGCGTGTGACGGTCGGGGCCATCGAGATCTCGCAGCCTCTGGACGGTCTCACGGACTTGGGCCAGCCGCTCGAAAGGCAGCGTACGGGCATTCCCTTGTCGCGGAGCTCGTCCTCGATTCCCGGTCTGCCGGTGCACATCTCGAAGCGACCCTCGGTCAACAGCGACAGCGAGTGCGCTTCCCACGCCGTCAGCCAGGCCGGGCGTAGCGGAGAGGCGCACCCAGGTGCCCACGCGCAGGTCGGTCAGGGCCGCGACGGTGGCCAGCATGGGGGCGGGCGCCGGTTGCAGCCAAGTCAGAATGGGCCGGCATCGGTCTTCTTTCCGGAGCGTTCGACCGCTGCTGAAGCGCCAGGGCTCGAACCTGGACTGACAGAATCAGAATCTGCCGTGCTGCCGATTGCACCACGGTTCATCGAAAGTGAGTGTGCCCGGGAGGATTTGAACCTCCGGCCCCCTGCTTCGTAGACAGGTGCTCTTTCCGCTGAGCTACGGGCACTTGACCCCGCGCGGATGTCGGCGTTGACATCTACTCGGCACTGAAGTGCGCGGGGTTGGGTGGGTTGGTTCCCTCGGGGTGGCACGTACAGCATCTACAACTGCCCGGACCCGCCGTGAGCTGCGGATTTCCGCCGATTTACCGGTGGCCCGGCGGATTTATCGGCGGTCTCCGTGGTGATCTTTGCTACGCAGGTCGCAGCTGGCTTCGTCGGACTTGAGCGCGTGCCATTGCCGAGTTTCGGACGATTCTCAGAGCCCTGGTCTCAGGTCGCAGGACCTCGTAGTGGGCTGGACTCTGGTTTCCTATCCGATGTATGTCCAGTTGCGTGTGCTCGGTATTCCGAGTTCTTTGCCCATGTAGTTGGTGTTGGTCGCCAGCACCAGGTCTTGCGGGCGTGCCACGCCATATACGTCCCTGAGCGTGGTGACCAGCAGTTGCGCGAGGTTCCTTAGTTGGTGGTTGGAGGACAGGGCGTGCATCGGGAATGGTCCGTACTGCCAGATAGCAAAACCGGCTTCCCTGGTTACGGTTCGCCAACCGAGACTGCACAATCGATGATCCAGGCCCTGGATCTGCTGTTCTTCGACTCCCTCAACGATCGTGGTCATCTCCAGGCTGTCGCCGATCGAAATGATCTCCATGCCGTTGTGGTACGAGATCGTGGGGGTCTCCAAGCGAGATACGTCGTTCCATGGCTGCGTTAGTACGAGCCAGTCGAGACGTTCGACGAAATCGCCCCGGTCGGTGCATTGTTCGGGTGCACGTCGTCCGGAGGGGCGGTCGGCTGTCAGAAGGTCGCTCCAGGTCCACTGGACGTCGAGCGGTCCACTTCGGTCGCCCGCCGCATATCGCATCCGGGTGGGATCCATGCCGAGACCTTCACGCATCACCTTCGTCACCGCCTCTGCAGCCTCGGCGTAGTAGCTGTCATATCTGGAGTCCTCGTCCTCGGTCAGCAACCGCCAGGACATCGTGTGTCGTTGTCCGCTCGCGGACCAGATCGGGCTTGATGACAACACCGCCAGCAACTGTTGTGCGGCCATCGGATCGGTCGGTGTGCGTACCTCGACCTCGAGCACCTTGAGGTTCTCGAAGAACAGGATCTCACTCCCGGTGCCAGTGTCTCGGAGCCGCACCCACGACCACCGCTGGATCAGGTTGGGGTTCTCGTCATGTTCGGCCCACAGCATTTCCGGCATGTCGCTCTGCAGAGCAGCCCAGAAATCGTTATTCATCCTTGTCCCCATCTGATCTGTTGCCCGACAAGATATCCGGCAGCACGGACAAGCCTTGTCGCGTGTGCCGGTACCGGTTTCGAGCAGTCGTAGTAGTTCTGCGGTTCCGGCGGGTCAGGGCGCGGCCCGGAAGGCTGGCGTGCCGTCTGTCCGCGATGCCGATTCGAGGCCACTAGCGAACTACCGTGCCACGCAGCGAATCCCATCCGACGCTCATATGTCCGTCGGTGCTGTACGGGCGTGTGGTTCGAAACAGTCACACGGTAGGGTCCTCGAGGTCGGCGATATCGGCCAAAGCGAGGCTGATTTAGACGTTCACCCGCGCACGGTAGCCACTGACACCGGCCAGTGGCGAGCTCAATGCCTGCCTCCGATTCGAATGGTCTCGGGAATGTTCCGAGCAGCCCAGGCCTCGGCGAACAGTTCGTGCATCGGACGTGGGGGCAGGATGCGATGGAAAGGGCCGAGGATCTGTGAATCCGTTATTCGGATCAGGTGGTGGGGGAGTTTCATGGTTTCCAACGGGAGGTGGGGCTTCGGTACTTTCTCGGTCCAAGCGCCCGGAATGAAAGCGGTGCGCCCCGCGCGGGCACGTCGGTCCTCCACTACTGGGCCCAGCCTTACCAGTTCTGCTTGGATCTTCTTGTGGTGTGCGGCATTCCAGCCATTCCAGCGCCGTACATTTCGATCTGTGGGATGGGCGAGAGCGAGTAGTTGGAGATAAAGCGCCGCTGAGTCCTCGCTGACGCCGATCGTTGCGGTGACCTGCTCCACCAGCTCTGGGACGCTCTGTCGTGGATCAGCCTCGTAGCGGCCCGGGGCGACGGGTGTTGTGGTCGTTCGTTCGACCATGCGTGAAAGACCGCTCAGCAGAACCTCTTCAGCACGGATCGCGCGAGTCAGCTCTGTCAGGCCGTGGTCGGCGCATGTTCGTAGCGTACGGGCGAAGACATCGGTATCGAGAAGGGCGGCAGGACGTAGGAATGGCGTTGTGTACGAATCGGTCTTTTCGACGACCAGCAGTTCATCGTCGTAGACGACGCGTCCCTGGGGTGCCGGTCCATAGGTGTTGGGCCCGAAGTGTTCGGCGGCTACCTTCGTCAGGTCGAGGGTGATGAGGAGGTCCGGGGCGTGCAGCCGCATGCGCAGGCGGTTGTACAGCTCGTCGAGCCCACGGATGTTCGGATCGCCCGCCGGTCGGTCGGTGAGTGCCCAAACCAGCGCTGTCGCCAAGGACCGGTAGGGATGGTCGTATCGGCTTATCGAGTTCTCCGAGACCGCCCAGAGCCTGCCGTTGTATCCGTTCGGCTCCAACGTGGTGCGGATATCGGTGGTCGCGATCATTGAATGCTCTGGATATCGCAATGCCAGAGCGAATTCTGCGTCCAACCCGGTTGTGGACTCCAGTTCGGCAGTGAACTCCTCCGGAACGTAGGGCTGTCGGCCGATCAACTTGTTCCACACCGCGGCCATCCGTTCGGCGGCGGCGAGTTCGCCCTCTTCCGTCCACAATTCGGCGGGATCGTCGGCCATGCCAGCAGTCAGGAGACGACGACGGCCCTCCGCTTGCAGGCGCCTTGACAGTTCTGCGTACTGCAGGGTGATCTCGTAGGTCGCACGGTATGGGTTCGACCGGAGTACCTTCGCGTGATCCCCGTTGATCCCAACGGACCCATCGCCGCGGTAGGTCAGACGCGGCAAGCCATCGAGGACGAGCCGAGCAACCGTTTCCCGGACACCGGTACGTTCAGCGAGGAGCAGCACTGCCTTCTCTCCTATTGTACGAGCGCCGTTGCACGCCAATAGATCCAGTAGTCGTTCGACGCGCGCTGCGTCGTCACGCACCACCGTGACCATCTCGCCCGACCCGACCTGCCACGCACCGGGTTTCGCGAAAGGCTGAGCAGACCACATAAGCAGTAGTGCGGTCAATGCTGCGCGATCGACGTCAGGTGTACGAGCGTTGATCGCACGCCAGGCCACCGCATCGATGTAGCCCAGTAGCGGTGTCCAGTCCGCGGGCGGTGCGGGCGGACTCATCCGGCGAATGGTGTCGTCGATTTCGCCTGCTAGGAACTGGCCTTCCGCGGCCAGTGCGGTAATCGTGGCAGGCTGAGTGGTGGGATCGGAGTGCGAGTGGTGGTCGAGCAGACCGAAAAGTGCTGGGAGTAGTTCCGAATCCGAGGCGGATGCCGCCGGGGTAACGAGTACACCCGAACGAATCGTCTTGATTCGACGACAGATTTGCTCGAGGTCCTGGACCAGGCGGGCAACTCGGGAGGCAAGCGCGCGTACAGCTCGAGCGAGCACGGGATCGGTGAGTTCAGTAGGAAGTGCGCCGGTCGTGAGCAATGCACGTGTGCTCGCCATGTCCATGCCACGTAGCGCGCGAGATCCCGCGGCATCACGTGGGGTAAGGAAATGCCAGAAGGCCGGCGGTGGAAACATCGGCCGGTGCAGAGGGTCGGCCTGTGGTATCTCGTTTTGGCCGTCCGGGAAGGAACGCACTTCCCACATCGCTGTCTCACCGTCGTGTGCACGCATCAACGCGTGTGCACCCGGCAGGGCGTATGTCATCAGCAGATCGCCCCCGCCCTCCGGCATTCCGATTACACCCCACGGTTTGCCCGAGGATCGAGCTCCCGCGTTCTCGGCGCGCCGACCGTCGATTCCTTCGAGTACATACTCGGGTTGACCAGTTCGATTCTGGGTGATTCGATACCCCACCATCCCGGCCACCGAGCCGAGAGGCGAGGCGTCGACGCCTTTGGGAAGACGCGCATAAGACAGCATCGACCACGCGAGATTCCTGTTCGCCGGGACGTCGACTTCGGTGAAGAACTCCGGTAGGCGACCGGTGTCCCCACGTTCACCAGTGGTCGGGTCCAACTCGGACCAGTGAATTCGTTGTTCGCCGTATCCGAGGTAACTCCATACACGCAATCCGTCGCTCATCTGCCGCGGGCAAGCCCCGACGCCGTGACGGTCGCCCGGCCGCAGCACTCTGCGGCCATCGTGGCGGCCGTCGGGAGTGGCGAACTGATAGCCGAGCGCGCCGCCGTACTCGCTACGGCAGGCGGTCATACCCGCATTGTCACCAGGTGAGAAAGTCTCTTCGGGCGAGCTCGCCCAGAACGCCGTATCCGGCCAGGTCCGCACGGTGCCGCTGGTGTAGCCGACCAGAAAGTCACCGCCCGCATAGAACACCACGTGCGAAAGGGTGTTCGGCGGAAGCTCGAATGCGGTCCCGGCGACTCTGCCATGCGGGGCGATCGCAACCGCGCGGTCGATACCGTAAACGGTGAGCAGCGGCCAGGTGGAAGTCACACCCCGCACGTCGCCCACTTCGGCGATCGCGTTTTCCAGTGCCGACCAACACAACTCGTCGGGTATTCCGGAGCGCAGTGTGCGGAGCAACGGTGCTGCCCCATCCAGGCCCGCCAGCGCGTCCGCTATTCCGTCGAGAGCTCGGACGGTCGGCTGATCCAGTAGTTCGTCGAGTTCGGTGAGAGCCAGTTCGGCCTCCAATAGCCCACCACCCGCGATGCGCTCGATAACGGTGACAATGCGGGCGTGGACGGCACGTTCGATGCCCGGATTCTCCGGCAGCCGCACAATCGCGGTGCTCGTCGTCTGGAGATCGGCATGGACGACGTCCTCGAGCTGCGTGCCCAACACCGGGTCCGCTGCCAGCGCTCGCAGATCACGGCGCGATTTCTCGCCCCAGAAGTGCAACTTCAGATCATCCGCGCCGCCGATGCTCACACCTACTGCCAATAGCGCGTCGGCGAGATCGGCATCCACATGCTCATATGTCTTACGTCCCTGCGACATCGCCACCGAATCACCGGATTCCCGCAGACGTGGTCCTATCCGTTCCACTACGTCGAACAGTTCGGCGGGTAGTTGTTGCTTGGTTATGCCGCCGTTAGTGATATCCCTGAGTCGGTACATCGCGTTGAACCAGCTGACCCAGCCCGCAAGTCCGCGTGGGGGAGTGAGGGTCCCGTTGGCCATGCCGTCGATCGCACCGGCGGCGTCGAGCATGCGTAGCAGCGCCGCGCCGTTGGTGGTAGGAGTAGCCGGAAAAAAGTTCAACAGTCCGGTAAAGCTTTTCGGTCGCGCCTGCGCGAAGACCTTTGCTGCACCGTCGAGCAAGCCGTCGGAGACTTTCGCGGAACTACTGGCGCTGAAAACCTCCGTCAGCACCCGGGCATCCTCCTCGATCCCCATTCCCGCTGCCTTCGCCGAAGCTCTCACCCGCCCCCGCAGTTCCGGACCCAGCGTCACCCCGCCCTGTGCGCACGCGACCAGCAGGCGAACGAACTGGTGGTGCGCCTCCGCGGCCGAACCTACTGTGCTCAACCATTGTTGTTGTGCAACAATCTCTTTCGCCGGCAAGGTACCCGCTCGCGCGAATAGCAAAGCGTTTTCCCGCTGGTAGTCTGCCTGCACTGGAAGCGAACGCTGCCGCTCCACCGTTCGTGCTCGGAGATAGGAGGCCGAAGCTGCCTTCCTGCACCGTGATCCCCAACCCGTCGATTCGTCAGCGCGCGCACTCAGCCAGTGGCCCACCATGTCCCAGACCCACGGTTCGTGTGTCTCGGGCAGCCTTAGGGTTCGAAACCTCACGCCATCGACGAATCTTCCGGGTGGCATCCCCGGCCGAAAGTCCTTCCCCAGTTCCACGACCAGCGTCTCAGCGGCCGCGAGCGCATCAGGATCGCAGGCACGCACCCAATCCGAGTACACCGTCGAGGTTGATGGATCAGACGGCAGCAAGATCAACATGCGCGAATTGTGGCAGGGACCACCGACATCAGATGGTGCGAGCGTGCTTTCTGGTGCGCCATTGATCTTTTCGACTCGTGCATTCGTCACGATCGTCGGCCATGTGGAGCTTGATCGGCCACACTCTGGCATGCTGCCGCGTGAACGAGTGCGTTTGATGGAATCTGATCGTGCGCGAACCCGCGCTGGGCTTCGGTGCCCCCGCCAACTGCAGTGTGGCAGTGCTTAATCAGTCCAAGCGGCGCTACAAGTCTGTCAACATGGGCAAGGTGTCGTCGCGCCGCGTGGTTGGAAGCGGCCAGGTGTTCAGGCGGGTCTTCTGTTCGGAATTGTCGGACGCCGCCCGACGAATTGGCCAGGCGGCGTTGGTGATTTGGGTTGGTCCGGTCAGCCGGGTATGTCGCCGCTGACGATGCGTTGCCAGGCCGTTCGGAACAGGTCCGGTAACGGCTTTCGCGGGGTGCGGGCGCCTTGCATATCGAGAACATCGGATTGTCGCCCGGCCGTGTTGGGGAGTTGGTGGAGGGCGAGTTTCCAGTACTCGCAGCCCGGATCCGTCATCCAGTGGTCCGACAGGAACAGGGATCGGCCTGCGCCTTTGCGTTTCGCACGGGTGACGGGGCCGGTGGCCAGCAGGGTTTGCTGGGCGCGGCGGTGGCGGGTGGTGTCCCAGTTGTTCCAGCGGCGGATGTTCTTGTCGGTCGGGTCGAGCAGGGTGAGCAGCTGCAGGTACAGGGTGGCGGCATCGGGGGTCAGGGTGAAGGCGGTGGCGACGTCGTCGACCAGGTCTGGCACGACCAGTCTTGGATCGGCTTCATACCCGCCGAGTGGCAGGTCGGCGGCGCGAAGGCGGGCGATCATGGCGTCGCAGTCGGGGCCGAGGATCCAATCGAGGTAGGGCAGCGTGGGTTCCCAAGGCCACTGGCCGATGCTGGTGCGCAGCCAGTCGGTCCGCTCGTCTTCGCCATAGTGAGCCGTTCGATATCCGGCTTGCCACCAGTCTCTCGCGCCCGTGCTGCCGACGATGAACCCGTCGTCGTAGCATCGGCGGCCCAGCTCGTCGAGCACCGGCGTCCGGCCGGTGAGGTTGAACAGGGCTGCCATACGCTGGTTGTTATCGCGCATGTCGATATGCAGCTGCATAGTCGGAGTCCGGAGTTGGTGTTGTACTAATTCCAGTGTGCGAGCGGCACCCTCGCGGATTTCGTGGCCCGCGGGCAGGTGTGAATAGGCCCAGCGGCAGGTTTCGAGGAGCTGCCGCCAGTGCGTACGGAACCGCTCATAAAGGTCACCGCCCTGCACGCGGTAATGGCCGTCGCTGTCCTCGGTCAGCTCTCCCGCGATCGGCGAGGTGAGAATCGGCACGACATCGGGGTCGGCCAGCACGCTGGCCAACAGCGCGGCCGGACTGCGGTATCCGATCTTGCTCATGGTGATCCGGAATTCGTTCACTTCCGCGACGGCCTGCTCCGAAACGGCTGTTCGCCGTCCGTATTCGGCGATCCAGGCGTCGGCGGCGCGTACGGCCAGCTCACGCATTCCCTCGGGGTGCCACATCTCTGCCGGGTCCTCGGGCAAGGCGCGGGCCAGCACGGCGAATTCTTCGGTGCGCCGACCGCGCGCGAATTCGAGCATTTCCCTGGCGCCGTCGTCCAAGGCCGCCGGAGTGAGATTGAGCAGGCTCAGCGAGTCCTGCGAGAGGTTGTCGGTTCGGACGGACCAGCCGATGAAGCCTGCGAGCACCAAGATTGCGCAGGCGCGGCTGACGCCGGTGCGGCGCGCGAATTCCGCCGGCGCGGCCGGATCCCATTGCACGGGGCCGCGTTCACGCACGAGTTCCACCACCGCGCGAATCTGAACCGCTGTGCCCCAGCGTGGGCCGACCGGGCGGTGGGTTTCGATGGTGCCCGGCACGGGCGGCTCGCCGTCTCCGTAGCGCGATGCGATGTACCAGTTGCCGAAGCGCCGTCCTGGGAATGCGAGGACAGCACCGTGCGCGTCCTGGGTCAGTGTGATGTCAGGGGCGATTGTGCTGCCTACTCGCAGATCTACACTGGCATCGGCGAAAACGGTATCCGCCCAGACGTCCAGGAACGCCAGCAGATATGAGCGCTGGCGATGGTCGGTAGCCGGGGATATCGCTCGCAATGCTGCGGACCCAACACCGGTGACCAGCGGCTGCCAGGTATTCGCCGACCTGACCAGCTCTTCGGCATCGATGCTGTCCGGAAGATGGTGGCCACGTAGAACATTCGAGACTACTTGCAGCTCGTAGAGAACGCTCGCCTTGCGCCATTGCTGTTCGACGAACCCGTTCAAGGCGTACTCGATGGCGGTTCGATCGTCGAGCGGACGGAAGGTTACGCTATCGGTCGCAGAGGGCGTGTCCGCGGTTGGTGCCGGGGCGGGCGGCTGAACGGGTTCTTCGACGGTTGCGGGAGTCGCGGGCTCGGTTCCTGAACTCGCCTCACGAGCCGCATCCAACCCTCGCCGGAACAGTTCGGACAGTACGACTTCGGGTGTGTGGCCCAAAGTTTCCCAGAAGGTGGATGTCTCCCCATAGGTCCGGTGCACCTCCTGCTTCCACTTCTCGCAGCCGTAGATACTGTCCCAGGGGCCGGGCGGGAATGTGCCGCGCCCCGCTCGGCCGCGCTTGTCGCGCACCACCAGGCCGGACTCCACCAGCGCGGCCTCCGCTTTGCGGTGACGTGCCGGGGTCCACCGGTTCCACCGTCGAATGTTCTTGTCGCTGGGCTGAATTGCCGTCGCCAACTGCAAGTACAGTGCGGCCGCGTCCTCGTCGAGCCCGAACTCGGCGACCACCTGGGCGGTCAGCTCCGGTGCACCTTGGCGGGGATCGATTTCATAGGCGCCGACCGGAACTTCGCCGGTAGCAACGCGTTCGATCATCCGGTCGCAGTCCGGGCCGAACATCCAATCCAGATCGGCGAACAACAGCGCGTATTCGCGCGACGCAATGGCGCGCAGTTCGGCTGTGCGCTCGTCTTTTCCGTAATGAGCGGGCCTAAACTCTAGCGACCAGCCAGTCTGACTGCCGCGTTCGGTCGCGACCAGCAGGCCGTTGTCGAAAGTAGCGTCGGCGGCGGTACCGGCGCGGGCACGCAGGGCCGCGACTGTCTCGACCGGTACGGTCCCCACGTACACCGAGAGATCGGGTTGGCACAGGTGTGCGCGCAACGCTTCGAGGGTCCGCGGAACAGCCGAATGGACCGGGTCACCGGCGGGCAGATGAGCATAGGCCCAGCGGCAGGTCAGCATCATCTGCTGCCAATGCAGTTTCAGGAAGACCGGTTCCCGCGCCCCCGGATCCGTGACCGCGGAACAGAGAGTGGCCGCGCTGAGGCCGCGGTCGCGCCTCCTGTTCAGTTGATCGCGAGCCTTGCCGGCTGCGGCGATCGTGTCCTCGGGTATCGCAGTCCGACGGCCGAAGCAGCGGTTCCAGCTGTCCGCGAAACGCAGCGCGGTGGACTGTATTCCGTCCTCGGTCCAGAGTTCGGCGGGATCATCCGGCAGCGCGTCCGCCCACATCGGCGGCAGCGGGTTGATACTGGCGCGGTAGTCCGCCAATTCCTGCCATGCGTCATCAAGAGCTCCCACGCTCACGCCGATGATGGCCTTGCTCGCCGCACGACGCTCCTTGCGGTCGGCATACGTCGTCACCAACTCGAGCTGTCCGGTGAAGAGCAATCTCGCCGCCGCGGTACTCAGTCCCGCCGATTCCGCGAGTACCTGCGCCGCGGCGGCGGTGTGCGGGAGCGGCCCGCGATCTCGGATCAGGGCGATCAGCGTTCGCAACTGACGTGCATCACCCCAGGGCAGCGACAGCTGTGTCACCTTCTGAATTCGGCCCAGCGTAGGCGGCCCAGCCTGCCCACGCTGCAGATCCACGAACTGAAGGGGAGCCCGGAAACTTGATTCCACCACGACCGCGGCACCCGCCGACTCGGCGACGGCCCACTCCTCCGCTTCGACCGTCCCGTGCCGCAGGGCCGCTGACCGATCCGCGAAAACGGTGTCGGCCCACACCTCGAGGAAAGCCAGCAGATACCGCCGATCATCCTCGGACACCGCCTCCGACGCCGCCCGCACGGCCACCGATGCGATCCCCCCACCCAGATACCTCGACCAGAAGTGCCCGCCCAGCTTCCCTTCGGCGGTCATCAGTTCCGCCGAAATCGCCTGTGCAGTCAACTGATCCGAGGTCAGCCGCAAGGCCAGCAACGGCCGCTCCGTACTGCACCGCCCACTGTGCTCCGTCCCGTACAGCGCGCGCACCAGCGCACCTCGATTGTCCAGCGGATGCGCGGAAACCGCGTCGTGGCGCATACAACCCCTTCGATCCTGCAGCTCTGTGCCGCGAATCGGCAGGCTAGCAATATCTCCCGACAACCGCTCCGCTCATAGATCGGGTGGTGGACACGGATGGAGAAACTATCGGCGCTGTCAGTAGCGTTGCCCCCGATGGTGCTCGAGCGTGGGAAGATTCAGGTGGGACCGGACGAAACGGTGGACTGTGACCACGCAGGATCGGAACCTGCGAGCCAGGGCGCGACCCCTGCGGCGCAAAGTGATTCGGCTGGGTCCGGCGTTTCCTCGTCGCGTGGAGCAAGCTGGGCGCGCTCGGGGTGTAGCCGGCCGGGCTCGCGTCCCTGATCCTGTGGATGGCGCTGGACGAGCCAGCTCATTGTGGTTTCGAAGCGCCCTGTTCGACGGACGGGATCTTGTCCAATGGTCTTGTGGCGCTGGGCAGTGTATGGGGCTTCTGGTTCATCGCAGGGGTGATCGCCTGGGTGATCGGGGTGCGAGCGGCAGCGAAGGACAGCCGCTTCGGCTCGGTACTGGCCTGGGTGAGCGGTGCGGTGGTTTTCGGTGCCGGATTGCTTATCGCCGCCTGGGCTTTGGTGCATGGGATTGACGCCAGCCACGGACCCTAGTTCCTGCCGATTGCGCGCGAGGCGCCCGCAGAGCTCTCGGTCGGGCGGAATCTACTGTGTGGGAGGTGGTCTGGGCTGCCCGGTGGTGTGAGGAGGTGTGATCGTGACGATGGACGCGGACGACAGAGGCGGGACCGTCAATGAGGGCTACGCGTTGTCCGACAGGTCTGCCAAGAACGCCTTTCCCGGCCTGACGACTGTGTCCGGCCACTGGCGGTGCGGCTGATCGGGGTGCTGCGATGGAGCAGGAGCTTGAACGGAAGTTGTTGTCGGAGGGGTGATCTAGCTTTCGCTGTGTGTCCGAGAATATCGACCTCCGTTTGACGATCAGGTTCGACGGTGATGAGGCGCTGGCACGGGCTGTGCACGCTGCAGTGGATGCTGTACTGCTGCATGAGCGCGTCTACTACGAGGTGCCGACGTACTGCGAGTTGACCGACGGCGGAACGTTCGTAGTCTTCGGAGGTACCGATCCTGATCCCCTGATCATCACCCGCTCGGACAAGTGGATGCCTTTGTTGGAGGCGCAGATCAAGCGCTCCGTCGCTGAACTGGTCCCCGATGCGCGAGTCGCGATCGACTGGGGGTTTCCCGACGAGGACTGGGAATTGCCTAGCCTTCCCCGAGACCTCGGGCGTGGCCGGAGGCTCGAGCCCGAGCCTGTCGCCCCACCCGTCGATTGGCGGGACTTCGCCGACCGTCTGGCGCGAGTGCTGGCCGATATGCCCGTAGACGCGTACCTGAGCCTCCGCGCGACCGGCAACCGATACGCCCAGGTCGTCCGCTCGCGCGAGGCTTCGCACGGAGCGATGTATTGCGAGGTGGCGTCCAACCGCTCCGTCGACCCGCAATACCGGATGTCGGTTGAGCAGGAAGCCCTCATCGCTGCCCATGGCTGGTCGCCACCCCCGGGCAACGGGGTCGAGAACTGGGCAAAGGAACTGCACGCACCGCTGACCACGAACGACTATATCGATCTCGCCGAGGCCATTGCGCACGCCCTATCGACTGCGTTGTCGGTAGCCACCCCCGCCGACCTGAAAGTCCAGGCATGGCGAGATGGACTCTCCCAAGCGTTCTCCGTCGAAGCTCTTGGACTGGGCCGACTCCCGCGCCCCTCTGGATCGCGCCCCCTCTCCCGGACACCACTGAAGAGGCAGTCCAAGTTGCTCAGCCTCACAAGGAGATACCTGCGTCGGCCCTGGACGCGGTAGGAGCAGTTACCGCTCGTGAACTGGTATCCGAGCGCGCCGTGCTGATTGTTGCGGCGGTCCGACATGCCGAATCGATCCGCCGGGACGAAGACCTGCGCCGGGTCGCAATAGCCGATCAAGAAGTCGTCACCGACCCGGAACACCACGCGGGAGACGGTGTCCCGGGGCAGGGCGCAGGCCGTCGTGGCCACCGTGCCGTGCGGGTCGATGGTGACGGTGCGGGCGGCGCCGTAGGGCATGAGCGGCGGCCAGTTGGCGGTGACGCCTCGCACCACGCCGATGTCGGTGATGGCGTTCTCCCGTGCGGGCCAGCACAATTCGTCCGATAGCCGGTGCGCAGCGTGCGCGGCACCGGGCCGGTCCCGTCCAGCTCAACCAACGCCTATCCGATGCCGTCGAGCGCCGGCGCGGTGGGCAGATCGAGCAGGTCGTCGAGTTCGGCCGGGCCAGTTCGGCATACAGCAGACCGCCGCCCGAAATCCGTTCCAGCAAGGTGGCGACCCCGCGCGTGGACGGTATTGGTGGCGGCGGCATCGACATCGCGCGCCCGATCCGAATGCGGTGTGGAATCGCGTGGATCGGACGGCAGCGAGATCGACATGCGGTGAGTTGTTGTAGAAGGCAACGGCATTCCGGATGAACGGGATCGGTGGCCGATGGCACGGACGACTGATTGACTACGCCCGGTCCCGGTTGGCCCAGGCGTCGGCGAACATCTCGTGCAGCGGTCGCGGCGGCAGCACACACCGGTAGGGGCCGACGAACGTGTCGCCCGACGTCTGGATCAGATGGTCGGCGAGTTTCGAGGTCTCCAGCGGCAGATCAGGTTTGGGCAGCTCGGTCCACGCGCCGGGCAGGAAGACGGTGCGCCCGGCCCGGGCGCGCTGGTCGGTGCTCACCAGCCCGAGTTCGAGCAGTTCGGTCTGCGCCTTTTTGTGGCGGGCCGGGGTCCAGCCGTTCCATCGGCGCACATTCCGGTCCGTCGGTCGGGCTAGGGTAAGTAGCTGCAGGTACAGCGCGGCGGTGTCGGGCCGCGCTCCGATAGTGGCCGCGACCTCCGCGACCAGGTCCGGGACGCTGTGTCGGGGATCGGCCTCGTACTGTCCGGCCGCGACCGGGGTGCTCGCGGCGTGATCGACCATGCGCGCCAGTCCGGTGGCAAGGACGGCTTCGCAGTGGATGACGTGTGCGAGTTCGTCGAGGCCGTGATCCGCGCAGGTGCGCAGGGAACCGGCGACGGTCTCGGGATCCGACAATGCCGCCGGACGTAGGAAGGCGAGCCGGGAGTCCTGGTCCGCGATCACCAGGCCGTTGTCGAACACGACTCGGCCCGGCTGGGCGTCCGGGTAGGTCTGCGGGCCGAACAATTCGGCCGGGACGCGGATCGGGCCCGGATTGACGAGCAGTTCGGGCACCCGCAGACGATCCCGTAGCCGATCGGACAAGGTGGCTATCCCTGGGGCGCAGCCCCCATCACCCACCGGCCGCTCGGTCAGCGCCCAGGCCAGCGCGGTCGCCAGGTCGCGGTAGGGATTCCAGCGCCGCCAGATCTGCAATCCGGTATGCGGCCGGACCCGGGGCGCGCCGTTGCCATCGGCTCGCAGAGTGCACGGCATGTCGACGGTGGCTTCCGAACTGGTGTCCGGATGTACCAGCGCCAGTGCGAAATTCGCGTCCAGTCCGGTGACCGCGGCGAGCTCCGTCGGGAGGTCTTCGGGAACATAGAGCCGCTTGCCGATGAGCTCGTTCCACACCGCCGCCATGCGCTCGGCGGCCGCGAGATCGCCTTCCTCGGTCCACAATTCGGCGATGTCGGCGGGAATCCCGGCCGCCAGCAGCCGAGATCGTCCGGCCCAGTCCAGCTGACGGGTGATTCGCTCGTACTGGTCGGCGATCTCCTTGGTGGCGCGATAGGGCTTGGTGCGCACCATCTTTTCGTGAGCCGCGCAGGCCAGGGCGTAGTCGCCGCCCAGGTGCATGCGGCGCGGCATCCCGTCCAGCACCAGCCGCGCGATCGGCTCCCGAACGCCGGTGTGCTCCATGAACCGTCGTACCGCCGCCTCACTGGGGAGCCGAGCTCCATTGCGCGCCAGGAGATCCAGCGCTCGGGCGAGGCGGTCTGCCGCGTCGGGCGTGATGGTTACGGTGCGCACGTCCGATGCGTCTGATGGCGGTGTCGCGTGCGCGGGCTGGACGAACATTCCCGAAGCGGTGACGGTGTGTTCGTCTCCGGCCGACGCGGTGCGGCCTACTCGCCATTCCCCGGGCAGTGCGAAAGGTGTCGCGGCCCAGGTGGTCAGCAGTGCGACCAGTGCGGCCCGGTCGGCATCGGGGATGCGGCCGACGATCGCGCGCCGGATGACGGCGTCGATCCGGTCGAGCAGCGGGATCCAGTTCCGCGGCGCGGCGGGTGGACTCATCCGTCGCAGCGTGTCGTCGATCTTCCCGGCGAGGAATTGCCCGTCGGCGGCGATCGCGGTGAGGGTCGCCGGATACGTGACGGCGGGCGCGGCCCCGTTCCAGAAATCGGGGCGCTCACTCCAATCGAGCAGTCCCAGCAGTGCGGGCAGCAGTTCGGAGTCCGGCGCGGCAGCGGGTGGGATGACCAGGGATCCGGATCGGAAGATCGCTACCCGCCGGGAGATTCGCTCGCGCCGCGTGACCAGGTCGATGGCCCGGTCCGCCTGAGCACGGACTCCGTCGGCGAGAGCGGGATCGGCGATTCCGGGCGGCAAGACCCGATCGGCGATCAGGGCGTGCGCGGCTGCGGTGTCGAGGCCGCGCAGCACTCGGGATCCCGCCGGATCGCGGGGGATCAGGAAGTGCCAGAACGCCGGCGGCGGGAAAGCCGGTCGCTCGCGATAGTCGGCGGGCGCCTCCCAGCGCGGATCACGGAACGCGCGCGTCTCCCACAGCGGGCTCTCGCCGTCGTGCGCGCGGATGGGTGCGACTTCCCCGATCCGGTTCGAGGATCCGTAGGTCATCAGCAACTCGCCGCCGTCCTCGGGGAATCGGGCCAGACCCCACGGCGGACTCACCTGCTGTCCGCCTGCGAAAGTCGCGTGGCGGCCGTCGATGCCCTCCATCACATAGCCCGACAGCCCGTGACGATCGACGAGGACCCGGTATCCGGCCTGGCCCGACACCGAGCCGAGCGGTGAGGCGGTAACCGTCTCGGGCAGGCGCGCGTAGGACAGCTGGCGATCAGCGAGTTTCTTGCCCTCCGGGAGCTCGAGGTCGGTGAAGAAGGCGGGCAACGAAGCGGATTCCGCACGGGCGCCCGTTGCCGGGTCCACCTCCGCCCAGTGGGCCAGTCCGGCCCGGTAACCCTCGAAACTCCACACCGCCGTGCCGTCGCTGAGCTGCCACCGGCACTCGCCGATGCCGTGCCGATCACCGGGCCGCAGGATCCGCTCACCGTCATGGCGACCATCGGTGGTGGCGAATTGGTACCCGAGCCCGCTGTACATGCTGCGGCTGTCCGACATACCGAATCGCTCGGCCGGCACGAAGGTTTGCGCCGGGGAGCTCGCCCAGAATGCGATATCGGGTGTCACGTGCTCGGTGCTGTATCCGATCAGGAAGTCACCGCCCGCGTGGAACACCACGTGCGAGACGGTGTCCGGAGGTAGGGCGAAATCCGCCTCCGCGACCCTGCCGTGTGGGGCGAGGGCGAGGGCGCGGTCGTCGCTGTAGAGGGTGAGCACTGGCCAGGTGGCCGTCATCCCGCGCACCGTGCCGAGCTCGGCGATCGCCTTCTCCCATGTGGGCCAGCACAATTCGTCCGGGATTCCGGCATGCAGGGTACGCAGCAGCGGGCCGGTGCCGTTCAGGGCGGCGAGGGCTTCCTCGATGCCGTCGAGCGCTCGCACGGTGGGCAGATCGAGGAGGTCGTCGAGTTCGGCTAGGGCCAGCTCGGCATCCAGCAGCCCGCCGCCCGCGACCCGCTCGAGCAGGGCGACGATGCGGGCGTGGACATTACGTGCGATGCCGGGATTCTCCGGCAGCCGGACGATGGCGGTGGTCGAGGTCCCGCGGTCGCGGTGCACGGTGGCTTCCAGCCGCGGCCCCAGCACCGGGTCCGCGGCAAGCGCGACCAGGTCGCGCCGTGATCGCTCGCCCCAGAACTGCAGGTTGCCGTGCCCGGGTTCGGCGATAGCGGCGCCGACCGTTACCAGCGCGTCAGCGAGCTCGGTATCGATGGCGAGGCGGCCGTACTTGCTGTTCGAGAGGTTCACGGGCGCACCGGATTCGCGTAGTCGCGGGCCGATCCGTTCGATCGTGTCGAACAGCTCCGGGGCGAACTGCTGTCTGGTGATGCCGCGGCCCCCGCCTCCGGTGTAGCTGTACAGATAGACGAATCGGCTGATCCAGCCCGCCAATCCGATCGGGGGAGTGAGCGTTCCGTCTGCCATGCCGTCGATCGCCCCGGCGGCGTCCAGCATCCGCAGCAGTGCCCCGCCGTCGGCGCCCGTGTCCGGGAACAGATCCAGCAGGGTCCCGGCATCACCCGCTCGATGCCGGGTGAATACCTTTGCCGCGCCGTCGAGCAGCCCGTCGGGCACCTTGGTCGCCCGGCAGGCGCCGAACACCCGCATCAGCACTCGGGTGTCCTCGTCCACCCCCAGCCCGGCCGCCTCGGCCGAGGCCCGCACCCGGCGGTTCAGGTCCGCCCCGAGCCCGGCGCCGCCCTGCGCCAGGGCTACCAGCAGTCGCACGAACTCCCGGTGCGAGTCGGCCGCCGAGCCCAGGGTGCTGAGCCAGCGTTGATGCCCCGCAACCTCTTTCACCGGCAGGGCGCCCACCCGCGCGAACAGTAGGGCGTTCTCGCGCTGGTAGTCGACGTGCACCGGCAGGCAGTGCTCACGCTCCGCCGACCGGGCCTGGCCGTAGGCCCGCGCGGCGGCGGTCCCGCACCGCGTTCCCCAATAGGATGCGCCTACGCTGCCACACAGCCACTGTCCCACCATGTCCCAGCACCAGGGCCGATGCGATTCGGGCAGTTCCCGAACCCGGGCCGGGATCCCGTCCACGAACCCGCCGGGGGTCTTGGCTTTCCGGAACTCCGTGCTCCACCGGGTGACGAGCGCTTCCGCGCTGTCGATCGCGGTGGGATCGAAGGCACGCACCCAATCCGAGTAGAGCGTGGAATTCCGTGGATCGGACGGTGGCAAGATCAACATGCCGCGAATTGTTGCAGAGGGCAACGACATTCCGTCCGGTGATCCAGCAGGGCGAGCGCGCCCCAATCGGGCGGCAGGCGACGCAGCTGGGCGATGGTGCGGGTGTCGTCGGCGACCACGAACCAGAGGGTGAGGGCGTCGGGGGTGCGCTCGTAGGTGGTTGATCCAGGGTTCGACAGCCAAGCGGGAACATCCTGCGCTGCGGCGGGTCGTGCTGACCGAACCGGCCGGCGCGGACAGGCCGAAGACCGACGGACCGAGCTGATCTGAGGTCATCAACCCCCTGGTGATACCCAAATCGTGATCTTACGGAATGTCTAAAAACACCCCTCCGCGTGCAACTTCCAGAGGGGAGTCGTGTCAGTTGTTCCCCCGGTGAGATTCGAACTCACACTTGACGGCACCTGAGACCGTTGCCTCTTCCTTTGGGCTACGAGGGAATGGGGGTGGGGGAGGGGATATGGAAAGGGCCGCTCTCCGTGGCGTTTTGCCCGGAAGCGGCCCTGGCGGGGGCGGTGATGCCGAGGCCGCTAGGAGACGCTCCGGACGCCGAGTCGGACGCGGAGCAGGCGGGCGAGGTCGAACGTGGTTGCGGGCTGAATCAGCTCGGTCATGGGGGCCGCCTTTCCGGTGTCGTCGGGTGGAGGTGTTGGAACTACGGTAGCAACGGGATCCGAAGCGGTAAAACAATTTTCGGGGTTGGGGGTGGGAGCTCGGCGGTCAGCTTCCGGTGCGCTTCAACCTCGCCCCGCCCACCGGTCGGGCCTTGGCGCACATCCTCACCGGCCGCCAGGATTCGGCGGTGTCCTGGGGCCGCATCGCCGACGCGGCGACCCCCGACCACGACCGCACCCGCATCGTGCCCGTCCGGCAGGTCGAAGGCGGAGTGCGGCGGGCCATCGGCACCCCACACCTGGCCAACCTCCCGAACGCCCACGCCCTGGCACTCCTCCCGCCGGGATCCGGCCGCGGCACCCTGGTCGAATTGCTTCCACGATGACCCGTTCAGCACTCGATCCGCGGAGCGCGCCTCGGCGTCACGGTCGGGAATGCTGGTTCGCCCGCGCGGTTACAGAGGCGGGAGGGATCGGTTGCGGAGGTGAGCGGTGGCGGTGAGTGAAGCGGGCGTTCGGGTTGTGCCGGGCGCGGATCGCGGGCGCTGGCGGAACGAGTGGCTCGATTCCCGGCAGTCGTTTCCGGCCACCGGCAATTTCGATCTGGCGGCGAATGCCCACGGGCTGCTGATGATCCACAACGAGGACATCGTCGACCCCGGTGAGGGGTTCGACACCCATCAGCATCATGACATGGAAATCGTGACCTGGGTATTGGAAGGGACGGTGGTCCACCAGGATTCGGCGGGTCACTCGGGTCTGATTCATCCCGGTATGGCGCAGCGGATGAGCGCGGGCACCGGGATTCTGCATTCGGAGCGCAACGGCGCCGGCCTGCTGGAGCGGCAGCGCCTGCACGTCGTCCAGATGTGGGTGCCGCCCCACGAGCCCGGAGCCGCTCCCGGATACCAGGAGCGGGACATCACCGCGGAGTTGGCGGGGAACTCGCTGATCACCGTCGCATCGGGCATCCCACGCGACCGCGACCGGACGGCGATCGTCATCGGGAACAGGTATGCGGCCTTCCACGCGGCGCGCCTGGAACCGGGCCATACGGTGCAGATTCCGGACGCGCCCTACGGCCACGTCTTCGTGGCGCGGGGGAGTGTCGAATTCGAGGGCTGCGGCGTGCTGACCCACGGCGACGCCGTGCGATTGACCGCCACCGGCGGCCATCGGGTCACCGCTGTCGAGCCGAGCGAACTGCTCATCTGGGAGATGCACACGACCTTCGCCTGATCGTGCCCATTTTCCGACGGAGTCGATCCCTCGGATCTCGACTTCAGGCCGCAGACTGCATACCAGGAAATGTGCTCTTGATTGCCCGGAACCGAGCAGGCGAAACGGCTACGGCGGGACTGAGGGAGAATGGGGTCGTGGGCGACGCAATGAAGAAGAAGTTCGGAGATCGGCTCGGCATTCGGGCGGTCGTGGCGGGAGCGGGTGCCGCGGCACCCGTCGGCGGCTAGGTCGATGTCGGATCGGGAAGTACCAGGACGCGGATCCCTGCCGGGACCCGGTGGGAGCAGGTTCGATGCGGTGGAACGGCTACGCAGGCAGCTGGAGGCACTGAAGGCCGCCGAGCGCGGCGACGCCGACGCCAAGGATGCCTCGTCGAATATCACCAGGCTGCCGCGTCGCCCGCGGCGCAAGAACGAAGAAGCCGCCGAGCGTCCGCACCAGCCGTGGCGTCCGGAAGGCGGCTCGGTCTACGACCCCGCGCCGACCCGGCCGGTGCTGCGATCCGAGCTGCAGCGCGAGACCGGGTGGTGGCCCGTCGACCCCGGCCCGGGGCCGTACCCCGCTCCGGTCAACGATTCGGGTAGTGCCGAGCAGGAGGGGAGTGTCATCGACCTCGGCGCCATGCGGCGCAAGCGAGCCGGTGACGATGCCCCGGCCACCGGTATTCGACCCGTGGCCCGACCGCGCAGAATCGGACCCGCCGCGGGTGAGGGATCCGCACCGGACAGTGGCAGTGACCCCGATCTTCCACCACCGGACGGACCCGCTCGGCGGCCCTGAACCCTCGACGACGCGCCCGCGCAGACCGCCGGTGGAGCCAGCTCCTGCCGGCAGGAGTCACTCGACTCAGTCGTCGAGGCGTACGCGAAGCACGTCGCCGCGGCCGGTGGCAACCATGAGATCCCGGTCTGAGCCGGGGACCGTCGCTACCGCGGCCAGTGGGTCCCTGCTCAACAGCGAGCAGCTGATGTGGGTGTCGGGGTCGACGCGGAGCAGGGTGCCGGCGGTCGTGGCGGTGTAGAGAAATCCGCCGGGGCCGACCGCCAGGTCGTCGGCGAGTGGGGTGTCGGTGGTGGTGCTCTGGCGGGTCGGGTCGGCGATCGGGATCTGGACGAGCCTGCCCTGCGGGGTGAGGTAGACCGTCGTGTAGATCGAATCACCATGGACGGCAATGCCGTTGACGCCGAATACCTTCGCCTGTGCCGACCACTCGGTGTCGACGGTGCCATCACGCCGGACCCGGACCACCCCGGACCCGGTATCGGCGACGTACAGACTGCCCTCGGTGTCGAAGACAGCACCGTTGGCCATGCTCAGGCCGCCGACGAAGGTCTCGGGAACCGGTGTGGCGGCGGTCGGGTCGAAACGGACCACACCGCTGTCGTGACGGCCGGGCAGCAGGTTCACCGAGTTGTCGCCGTAGACGACATACAGCAGCTGATCGGGTCCGAGGCGGATCGCGCCGGGCGAGCTGACCGGGACGGTCGCGGTGACCCGGCCCGCACTGTCGTAGCGCTGCACTTCATTCCGGTACAGCCGCGCGACCCACAGGTTGCCCTGCGCGTCGAATCCGAGGTTCTCGGCCCAGTCGACGAACGGGATCACCGCGGTGGCGACGGTCGAGACGGTGACAGCAGGGCATGAAACCGGTTGGGACCGAGCGGTTCCCGGCGCGGCCAGACCAGCGGCCGCCACCGCGAGCAGGGTCGCGCCCGCCGCGGCGATCCGATACGGCCGAGTGTTCGTGTGGGGGAATGGCTTCACGGTCGGTGATGGTAGGTACCAGAACCGGTCGGTTGCCTGGGTGCGTTATACCCAGGCAACCGCGGCACCCAGGCGCGCCAGGCGCGCGGCGGTCGGGCTGCCGGGCTCGGCCTGATAGACCATCAGCCGCTGGCCCGCGGCGGCGCGCACATCGAAGGACTCGTAGGTCAGGAACAGCTGACCGGCGTCGGGATGGCAGAACTCCCGGGGTTCGGTCGTCGCGGTGCACAGCGTGTAGGAATGCCACAGTTCGGCGAATTCCATACTGGCCGTGGTGAGTTCGGCGACCACGTGACGCAGGCGTGGATCCTCCGGATACAACGCCCCCGCCTGTCGGAAGCCCGCGACCATGGCCTGGCAGGTCCACGTCCAGTCGACGCAGAACCGGCGAGCGGCCGGTTCGAGGAACGTCATGCGGGCCAGATTGTCGACGCGCGGGAATCCGGAGAAGAACGCGCGGGCGATGGCATTGGCGGCGAGGATGTCCATGGCCGGGTTCAGCACCAGGGCCGGCGCGGCCGGATAGCCGTCGACGATGCGGCGCAGCGTGGGGCTGACCGTCTCGTCCGGGCTCGGATGTCGCGCGGGCGGGGCCACCCCCGCGAGGCGGTAGAGGTGTTCGCGCACAGCCTCGTTCAGTCGCAGCGCACCGCTCAGCGCCTCCAGCATCTGCGCCGACGGGTGGCGCTCCCGCCCTTGTTCGAGGCGGGTGTAGTAGTCGCTGTTCATTCCGGCGAGCTCGGCGACCTCCTCGCGGCGCAGCCCCGCCACCCGGCGGCGGCCGTGCGAGATCAGCCCGATGTCCTCGGGACGCAGTGCCGCGCGGCGGGCGCGCAGAAAATCGCCGAGCTCGTTGCCGGTCATGCCGACCACGCTAGGTGCTCGCCGCCGCCGGTCGCCCGGCGGCGGCCCTACGGCGTCAGTAGGTGTAGAAGCCGCGACTGGTCTTGCGGCCGAGGTAGCCCGCGTCAACCATGCGGCGCAGCAGCACCGGGGGCGCGTACTGCGGCTCGCCGAATTCGGCGTACAGGGATTCGGCGACCGCGAGGGTGACGTCGAGGCCCACGGTGTCGGTGAGGCGGAGCGGGCCCATGGGGTGGGCGCAGCCGCTGACCATGCCCTCGTCGATGTCCTCGGCGCTGGCGAAGCCGGTCTCGAACATGCGGATCGCGCTGCAGAGGTACGGGATCAGCAGGGCGTTGACGATGAAGCCGGCCTGATCCTTGGACTCGATGGTCCGCTTCCCGAGGATGTCGCGGGCGTAGGCGGTGACCTTGTCGACGACCTCGCGGTCGGTCTTGAGGGTCACCACGATCTCGACCAGCGGCAGCACCGGGACCGGGTTGAAGAAGTGCACACCCACGACGCGGCCCGGGTTGGCGGTGGCATTGGCCAGCCGGATGACCGGGATGGACGAGGTGTTGGTGGCCAGGATGGTCTCGGGGGAGACGATGGCGTCCAGCTTGGCGAAGAACTCGGTCTTCAGCGTCTCGATCTCGGGGGCCGCCTCGATGACCAGCTCGCGGTCGGCGAAGTCGTCGATCGAGGTGGTGAGGGTGATGCGGGCGCGGGCCTCGTCGGCCGCGGCCTGCTCGAGGCGGCCGGACTTGACCGCGCGGGCCAGGGACTTCTCGATCCGTGAGACGGCGGCGTCGGCCGCCGCGGTGTCGCGCTCGAGAACCAGGACCGACCCGCCTGCGCGGGCGGCCACCTCGGCGATGCCGGCACCCATGGTGCCGCCGCCGATCACGCCGATGCGTTGCACTTACTTCTCCTTGTACCTCGGGGAAATCGCCACCTATCTTGCTCGACCACCCGTGACCGCGTTCCGCCGGGCGGCAGCGGCAACAGCCACTGGACAGTGTGCGTGTCTCAGGCCACAGCTCCGGATCGGCGGCACTCCGGCCCGGTACTGTCCAGAGCCGTCAAACATGCTGAGCGATCATCATGGGCGATTACCCCCGAGCGAGCCCCGAGCCGACGCAGACCGGTCCGGGGCTCGATCGGTCACATTGAGCGTCCGGCCCATCGTGCCCATTCCAGCCGTCGGCGGCTCGTGCCGAGCCAGGAACCGCCGATGTTCGACGGTGATCCAGCCGACGCCGGCGATCAGTGCGATCGCGGCCGCGGCGGCCCACAGATCGGTCCAGCTGCGACCGGGCGTCATGGCCAGCGCGATGACACCGACCAGCAGCAGGGCGAAGCCGGGCCACGACACACCGTCCAGGAGAGTCGGTACCGTGGCGCCCTCGGGTGGCTCACGGACCGTTTCGGGGTGGAGATTGCGTGGCATAGGAGCGCGCTCCTTCCGGTTCGTACACTGCCCTGCCCATCGGGTTCCCGATTGCGCGCTCCCGAAACAGGTCGCTGTCGGCAGTGCCCCACCGTGCGCGGCCCGAAATATGTTGTGTACGAACACGAATCAGAAAATTCGTGTGCGCCCGCCGATTTGTGAACGCGCCGGTGCCGAGTGCCTTCCCGCTGGAGTCAGTCCCAGGCGCCGCTGTCGACGACCCAGATGCCGTGGCTGCCCTGTGTCACCGGCTGACCGACCTGCAGCGTGAGTTTGCTGCCGTCCTGATTGGTGACCACGACGCTGGTCGGACCGTCCGCGGCGGCCTGAACAGTGGCCCATCCGAATCGCTGCTGCACGAAGGCCTTTGCGACCTGGACGCGATCCAGGCGCCACGGCTGGTGGCCGCTGTCCACGCCCTGCTGCAGGTCACGGGCTTGCTGAGCGGTGAGTCCCTCACCGGGAAACGTCTTCCCGGCTTGCGGTTCGGTGCTCGTCTCCGGCTGCTTCGACGGTGGCCGAGTCGGCACGACCGGGGGCTCGGCCACCAATGACGTTGTCGGCACCGGGGGTGTCTCAGGTACCGAGCCCGGGACGGTAGCCGTCGCCGCGGCAGTAGCTGTCGCCGATGGGCTCGTGGGCGCGACCGTCGACGTCGTCGTGCAGCCCGCAACCACTGCCGCACAGGTGAGGACGCCGACAACGGTCGCCCCCGCCCGCTGCCCCACCAGCGCGAACGTGATCGACCGACGGCTGACATGTGTGCTGCGCATAGGTCTCCCCTGACCTTGAACCCGAATCACCCCGACCACGATCCACAATGGATCCGCTGCCCCTGATGTCGTCCCACCGAACCCGATCGTTAACCGCCAAAACCATTCTGGAGCAGACCTTCCGAACCCCGTCGGCGATCCCCTCGAATCCAATGCGAAACGTCGCCGCCCAACCGACCGGAGTTTGTTGGTGCGGTGCACCGGATTCAGTGGCTGACCTGTGCCGGTTCGGCGGAGGCGTCGCCGCCCATCCATCGCGATCCGCCGGATAGCAGGTGAGCCACGTGATCCACACCCACGACGGGGTGCAACAACGCCTGCTCGATTCCGCCGTCGCCGAGGAAACGATGTCGGGTGCCAGTAGGTCGAGCAGGCCCTGCAGGTCTCCGGTGTCGATGGCCCGGCGGAACGCCCCCAGCGCCGCCCTGGCCTCGACCGCGGAAAGACCCGCGCGGGATTCGCCGCGAAGCACTCGCTGCCACCTGAACAGGCCCGTCCGCTCGGTGTCGTACCCCAGAGGTAGGTTCGCCGGTATGCAGCCTGCTACCGCCATGGTCGCGGATGTCGTCGCGGCGATCACGCCCTTCGACGAACTCGAACGGCAGCACCGCGCAACCACATTGGAGTGGCTCGCGTCGACCGACGACATCTTCCGGCGCGTCAAACCCGCCACGCCGTCACCGCATCTTGTCGCCTATGTGGTGCTGGTCGATCCCCGCCAGCGCGGGATCTTCCTCGGCCGGCATCGGATGGCGGGTCTGCACCTGCCGATGGGCGGCCATGTCGAGGCCGGCGAGCATCCACGGGATACCGCCCGACGCGAGGCGGGGGAGGAACTCGGCATCGAACCGGTCTTCGACCTGGTCGGGGAGCATCCGCTGTTCCTCACCCGGACAACCACAGTGGGGCAGGCGGCGGGCCATATCGATGTGTCGCTCTGGTACGTGATCCGCGGCGACCGCACCCGCGACTATCCGCTCGACCCGACCGAGTTCGACGGCGGCCAGTGGTGGGACCTCGACCCGGACCGCCTGCCCGCCACCGATCCCCACCTGCCGCGATTCATTCTGAAGCTCGACGACTGTCAGCGGGGTGCTGCGGTCACGACGGCTTGATTGCCGTCGAACCGGGTCGTGCGGGGTCCTGGTAGGGTGGCCGGATGCTCATCGAGGTCGACAGACTCTAGCCGCCTACTCGAAGGCGGCGTTGCGATCACACCTGCTGCACGGCGTTCCGAATCGGGAATGGGCCGTTGATTTCTGGTGTGTGTCGGCGGCGTCGGTAATCTCATGAGCAGGAAGAGTCTGTCGACACATGTCTTCATCCATGCAAGCAGCGATCACGCTGCAGAATCTGTCATTCGAATGGCCCGACGGGACCGTCGCTCTCGTGGGGGTCGATGGTGTGTTCACCACCGGGCGCACCGGTTTGGTGGGGCGTAACGGCGCGGGGAAGTCCACGCTGCTGCGTCTGATCGCCGGCATCCTGGCCCCGACCTCGGGGCGGGTGGAAACCAGCGGCGAGGTGGGGTATCTCCCGCAGCACCTCACGCTCGCCCAGAACGACACCATCGCGCAATTGCTCGGTATCGCAGGCACACTCGCGGCCTTGCGGGCGATCGAAGGCGGCGACACCGACGAGAAGCACTTCGAGACGATCGGCGACGACTGGGACATCGAGGCCCGCGCCGACGAAATGCTGCACGAAATCGGTTTCAGCGCAGCCGATCTCGACCGCAGGGTCGGCGAGATCTCCGGCGGTGAGGCAGTGCTCATCGCCGTCACCGGGCTGCGGATCAGGCGCACCCCGATCACGCTGCTCGACGAGCCCACCAACAACCTCGATCGCGAAACCCGTGCCAAGCTGGCGGAATTCGTGGATTCCTGGCCGGGCACGCTTGTCGTGGTGAGCCACGATCTGGAACTGCTGGAGCGCATGGACGCCACCGCGGAACTGCACGGCGCGACCCTCGAGGTGTACGGCGGTCCCTACAGCGCGTGGCAGGCGCACGTCGAGCAGGAACAGGCCGCGGCCCAGCAGGCGGCACGAACCGCCGAGCAGGCATTGAAAGTCGAGAAGCGACAGCGCATCGAGGCCGAGACCAAACTGGCCCGGCGCGAGCGCACCGCGCGTGCGACGCAGCGGGACGGCGGCATTCCACGCATCCTCGCGGGCAACCGGGCCAGCCGGGCGCAGGGCTCGGCCGGGGCCATGCGCACCACGCTCGACGCCAAAGTTCGTGCCGCCCAGGATGTCCTGGACGCCGCGGCCGCGCGGGTCCGTCGCGACGAGCACATCCATCTCGATCTGCCCGATCCCGACGTGCCGCGCAGCCGCCGCATCGCGGAACTCGGCGACGGCGACCGCACCATCGTCATCCAGGGCCCCGAACGGGTCGCCCTGATCGGCCCCAATGGCGCGGGCAAGTCGACGCTGATCGAGCACCTGCTCAGCGGCCGCCACCCGGAACGCGGCACCCTGCTCACCGACCGGGTGGGCTACCTGCCGCAACGCCTGGACAATCTCGACGAGCAGGCCGGCGCGCTCGACAATGTGCACGCGGTGGCCACCACCACCGCACCGGCCACGATCCGTAATCAGCTGGCCCGCTTGCTGCTTCGCGGCAGCAGTGTCGAACGCCCGGTCTCGACGCTGTCGGGCGGTGAACGCTTCCGGGTTTCGCTGGCGCGCCTGCTCCTGGCCGATCCGCCGGCACAGCTGCTGATCCTCGACGAGCCGACCAACAACCTCGATATCGCCAGCGTCGATCAACTGGTGGAGGCGCTGGCCGAGTATCGCGGTGCGATCCTGGTGGTCAGCCACGACTATCCGTTCCTGCACCGGATCGGCATCGACACCGTCGTCGAGCTCGACCGTGCGGGGAACCTGCGGCAGCGAGGCTCCCTATAACCGCCTCCGGCGCCGGGCCTCACCGTGGCCCGGCGCCGGAACCGGTGGCAGCTCTGGATTCGGCGACCCTTGCTCAGGATGCCGAGTCCCCGGCGGCTTGTGCCTGCGAATGTTGCTGATCGCGATAGGTTTCCAGCAGTCGCAGCCAGATCTCACTGATCGTGGGATACGCGGGCACCGCGTGCCAGAGCCGGTCGATGGGGACCTCGCCGGTAATGGCGATGGTCGCCGAATGCAGGAGCTCGGCCACCCCGCCCCCGGCGAACGTCGCCCCGACGAGCACACCGCGCTCGGGATCGACGAGAACCCGCGCCCGGCCGCGATAGTCCGGATCGTATTGCGCCGCACCGGCAACCCGGCCGAGGTCGTAGTCGACGACATCGACTGCCCGGCCCTGGCGCGCGGCCTCCGCGGCGGTGAGCCCGACCGCCGCTACCTCCGGCTCGGTGAACACCACCTGCGGCACGGCGACCAGATCGGCGGTGCCCGAATGCCGTCCGAACGGACCCGTCTCGAGCGTGCGGCCGCGGGCCCGATCGGTGATCACCGCGCCGGCGATGCGCGCCTGATACTTGCCCTGATGGGTGAGCAGCGCCCGATGATTGACATCGCCTGCGGCGTACAGCCATTCGCCGTCCACGGCGGTCACCGTGTAGGTGTCGTCGGTGGCCAGCCACGCGCCCGGGTCCAGTCCGACGGTGTCGAGGCCGATGTCCGCGGTGCGCGGCGCGCGACCGGTCGCGAACAGCAGTTCATCCGCGATGATCCGCGCGCCGTCGTCGAGAGTGAGGTGGATGCTGTCCTCGGGCCCACCCGCCCGCTCGGCCGTCGCGATGGTCCGTCCGAACCGCAGGTCCACGCCCGCCGCCCGGAGCCGGTCGGCGACCAGGTCGGCCGCGAAGGGTTCCATCCGGTCCAGCAGGCGCGCACCCCGCGCGATCAGCGTGACCTGCGAGCCGAGTGCCCGCCAGGCCGTGGCCATTTCGGTCGCCACTACCCCGGCGCCCACGATGGCCAGCCGCCCCGGGACCTCGGACGCGCTGGTGGCCTCCCGGCTCGTCCACGGCCGCAGCGCATCCAATCCCGGCAGTGGCGGCAGTGCCGCGCGGCTGCCGGTGCAGATCGCGACCGCGTGCCGGGCCTGCAATCGCACCGTGTCGCCGTCGGGGGTCTGCACCGTCACCTGCCGCACTCCGTCGAGCCGGCCGTGGCCGCGCAGGAGCGAGATACCGGCCTTGTCGACCCATTCGACCTGGCCGTGGTCGTTCCAGTCGGAGGCCACGCGGTCGCGGTGTTCCAGCACCGCGCGGGTATCGAGCGGCGCGGTGACCGCGGCGCCGACCCCGGGGAAGCGCACTGCCTCGCCGTACAGCAGCGCCGGGCGCAACAGCGCCTTACTGGGCTGGCAAGCCCAGTAGGAGCATTCGCCGCCGACCAGCTCCGACTCGACGATGATCGTGTCGAGCCCGGCCGCGGCGGTGCGGTCGGCGACATTCTCGCCGACCGGTCCGGCCCCGATGACAATGACATCGAAAGTCTGGGTGTTCACACCGGACATGGTGTGCCCTCGCGGTCCGCGCTCGGCAACCGGGGGCCCGCCCGGTCCCTGAGAGGCGGTCGTAATGTCAGCTCGGCCGGGCGCAGTCGTAGTTGTATCGGATATCGGAGAACTTGGGCAGCGGGAAGCACAGCGCGGTCTCCACCCGCCGCAGCGTCCCCAATTCGCCTGAGGCGATGATCTTCTCGGCCGCTTGCGTCAGCGGGTGATAGCGATAGTGGAACGCCTCCATCACCACTCGATCCGATGAGCCTGCCAGCGCGGCGATCTCCCGTGCCTCGCCGGCATCGGCAGCGAACGGCTTCTCGCGCAGCACATCCTTGCCGGCCTCGACCGCGACGCGGATCCACCGCCCGTGCAGGCCGTTCGCCAGTGGGATGTACACGGCGTCCAGGTCGTCCGCCCCGACCAGCGCCTCGTTGCTGCCGTAGACCTGTACCCGAATACGTTGCGTACCTGGATGTTCGTGACCAGGAACACACTGATCTGCCCGAGCCCTGCTCATCGTCTGGGACCTCACCCGCCCGCGTGATGTGGCTCGGCTGCGCGGTCTCGGGGTCGGCATAGCCGCCGGGATCAAACTGACACCCGCGTTCTTCCTCGTCTATCTCGCCTGCACCCGGCAATGGCGGACGCTGGGCGTGGCGGCCGGTGCGTTCGCGGCGACCATCGCCCTCGGCTTCCTGGCCCGGCCCGCCGACGCGTACTCGTACTGGCGCGGACAGGTCACCGCCGCCGGCCGGGTCGGGGCGGTCGATTCGCCGGGCAACCAGTCCGTCAACGGTCTGCTCGCGCAGCTGCTGCGGTTCTTCGACGTCGAGCGCTGCGCGTCGAATGCGTTCGGGGCGACCGTGTTCCAGCCGCCCACCTGGATGTGGCTGCTCGCGCTGCTCCCGGTCGTGGCCCTCGGACTCACCGCGGCGACCCTTGCCCATCGCGCCCGCCAGGAGCTGCTGGCGATCACGGTCACCGGCATGACCGCCGCGTGCGCGTCACCGCTCTCGTGGGGCCACCACTGGGTGTGGCTCGTGCCCTTGCTGATTCTCGCCTGGCATCAAGCCCGTACCGCCGCTACCCGCTGGACCTGGCTTGCCCCGACGGTCGTCGTCCTGGTCGCCTTCAGCTGGTGGTGGACCTTCTCCGACCGGCCGCCCATGGAGGATTCACCACACCCCATCGGAATCGGCCTGTTCATGATGCCGCGCGCCGACAACTCGGTGTGGTTCGCTTACATCACGGTGCCGACCTACGCGGGCTGCTATGTCCTGCTCCACATCCTGGCGAGCGGCTATGTCATCAGGCGTACGACCAGCCGCGCACCGAGTCGACTGTGATCCGAATGATCGGCCCCGCGGGCGGATCTGCTTGGTACTGCGGATATTTGGCGATCAGCCAGCTGAGCGGCAGCTCACGGTCCATCGTGCCGTCGAGGATGTCGGCGGTGCCGTCGAGACGCGTCCACCAGAGCCGGGTCCAATCCTCGTCGTAGTGATCGGCGAGGAGGGAAACGCGAGGGTTGGCGGCGATATTGCGGAGGCGGCGGAGATCGGTGGTCGTCTTCGGTTTGTTGTCGATCGCGATCACCACCAGCAGCGGCGAATCGGCGGGGGAGACCGCGAACGTGACGGGAACCAGGTGCGGCACGCCGGTGGCATCGGCGGTGGCCAGCCGGGCGACCCGGGCGGCGCGGAACCTGGCCAGGGCCGTGGCATCATCCGATCGCACGAGATCGACGGTAGACCGCCGGCCGTAGTGCGCCACCGCCGGACCGGTCGTCACCGGCGTGCGGACAGCCCGTCCAGCACGATGCGCAGCGTGCGCCGCCATTGATCCGGGGCCGCCCGCAGGCCGACGGTGTGATCGGCCGTGCCGACCCCGGCCAGCGCGAAAGCCACATCCTCCCAGGCGATATCGGCCCGCATCGAGCCGTTCTGCTGTGCCCTGCCGACCAATTCGCGCAGCCGGTCGCGCAGATCGCCGATGCAGCGGTCCACCTCGGCACTGCCCGCGCCGCCCAGTGCATCGTTGACCCCGCAGCTCTCCGCCCGCAAACCCACGTACGCGCCGGCGAATTCGGTGAACCCTTGCCACGGATCCGGCTGGGCGAGGGCGCGGTCGGCAGCGGCGATGCCCTCGTCGAGGACCTCCTCCAGCACCGCCGTCAGTAGTGCGTCGAGCGAGGGCACCCGCCGATAGAAGGTCCCCTTGCCCACCCCGGCCCGCTGCGCGATCTCCTGCGCGGTAACCGCCACCCCGACCTCCGCCACCGCCGCCCGCGCGGCCGTGACCAGCCGTTCGAGATTCCGGCGGGCATCGGCGCGGGGAGTCGGCGCGGCATCCCGGGCCAGCAGGCGATCGACGGCGGTCATGGCCGCACTCTAGCAAAAGTGGGCTTTCCGAGTCCGGTTGACTAGCGTCCAAAACGGACGCATCGAGTCCGTTTGATGGAGGAGTGAGTGATGTCTGACCGCATCCGAGTGGGAATCATCGGCGCGAACCCGGACCGAGGCTGGGCCACCCGCGCCCACCTCCCGGCCCTGCGGGCCCTGCCGGACTACGAGCTGACCGCGGTCGGCACCAGCCGCCGCGAGAGCGCCGAACGGGCCGCCCACCTGTTCGGCGCGAACCACGCCTTCACCGACGCGCGCGAGCTCGCCGAGCATCCCGATGTCGACCTGGTCGTCATCACCGTGAAGGTCCCCGCGCACGCCGAACTGATCCGCGCCGCGGTGGCCGCGGGCAAGCACGTCTACTCCGAATGGCCGCTCACCCGCACCACCGCCGAAGCCGAGGCCATCGTGGCCGTGGCCGCCGCTCCCGGACTGCATGTCGTCGGACTGCAGGCCGGGCTAGCCCCCGCCGTCCAGCGTGCGCGAACCTTGATGGTCAACAGTCGCTATGTGGGCAAGGTGGTTTCGGTCACGGTCTACGCGGCCCGCGGCAAGGGCGCGGGCGGCCGCATCCCGCAGTGGGCGGCCTACACACTGGACCGTGACAACGGCGCGGGAATGCTGGAAGTCGCGGGTGGCCACACCCTCGCGACGGTCGAATCCCTGGTCGGCCCGCTCACCGAGGTCTCGGCCGAGCTCGCGATCCGCCACCCGCTCGCCATCATCGACGAGACCGGCGAGCGGATATCGGTCACCAGCCCGGACCACCTGCTGCTGACCGGCCGCACCGACACCGGCATACCGGTATCGGCCCACATCCACGACGGCAAGGTCACCGACGGCCGCACCCGCATCGAAATCTCCGGCACCGACGGTGATCTGGTGATTGTCAGTGACGGCCCCTCGGGAGCGGGCGGTATCCAGATGAGCGACCTGCGCCTGCTGGGATCCAACGGCCCGGGCAGGGCGTGGCAGGACCTGACCCCCGAGGAGACCGGACCCTTCGCGACGCTGCCGATCGAATCCCGCAATGTGGCAAGGCTTTACGACCGTCTGGCGAGCGACCTCCGCCGCAACCTCCACCTGGTCCCGTCCTTCGGGACCGGCCTGCACGTGCATCGCGTCCTGGATGCGATCCGCCGCAGCGCCGACTCCGGCCGGCGCGAGACGGTCGAAGCCTGATCAGGACACGAAGGCGCCCATGGTCGGCTGCCATTCGACGATGCGCTTGTCGGTCAGCAGACCCTCGCGGTTGAACGGGTCGTTCTCGAACAGCGTGGTCACCGCCTCGAGGTCGTCGGCCTGGACCAGGATCAGCGCGCCCGACCCGTCCGGGTACGGACCGCTGGTGAGCACAGTGCCCGCATCGACCAGGCTGTTCAGCCAGGCCCGGTGGTCGGGCCGGTGGATGTCGCGGCCGGGGACGGTGGCCTCGGAGTAGACGTAGTGGACGGCGAAGACGGCCATGGGCTCTCGCTCCTGATCGAAGTCGGTACGGATACGGAGAAGGTCAGAGCGTCAACAGCATTCGGGTATTCCCGAGCGTGTTCGGCTTGACGTAGGACAGATCCAGGAATTCGGCGACACCGGTGTCGTAGGACCGGCACATCTCGGCGTACACCTCGGCGGTCACCGGTGTGCCCTCGATCTCCGCGAACCCGTGCCGGGCGAAGAAATCCACCTCGAAGGTCAGCACGAACACCCGCTTCAGCTCCAGCTCCCGTGCGACCGCGATGAGCTGCTCCACGATCAGTCGCCCCGCGCCCGTGCCCTTGATGTCCGGATGCACCGCGACCGTGCGTACTTCGCCCAGGTCGGCCCACAGCACGTGCAGCGCGCCGCAGCCGAGGATCTGGCCGTCGCGCTCGACCACCCAGAATTCCTGGACCGCCTCGTACAGCGTCACCAGGTTCTTCTCGAGCAGGATCCGGCCGGCGTAGATGTCGATGAGGCTCTTGATCTCGGGCACGTCAGAGGTTCGCGCTCGGCGGACGATCGGCGCCATCGCCGCATGCCCGCCGATCGAACCACTGTCAGGTGCCCGTGTTGTCATGGGGTGCACAGTAGTCGGCCCGCGTACCGATAGGCTTATCGGTGTGTCGCACATCCAGCTCTCCCACACACCGGCATGGTCCGGAAACCATGGCCGGTGTCTCGGCCGGTGGGGGCGCTGGTGACCGTGCAACGTGACGAGTTGGAGGGTCGCTGGACCGATGCCGGTCCTGCGGCGTGTCCGGGATTCGCCCCCGTGCCCCGTCCGGAGGCCGCGGCGGAACCGCCGGCCGTGCCACTGCTGAACATCGCCAATGTGCTGACGGTGCTGCGCATCCTGATCGTGCCGCTTTTCCTGCTGGCGCTGTTCGCCCACGGCGGGCACGACACCGAGTGGCGCTGGATCGCGGCCGGGCTGTTCGGCGTCGCCGCCATCACCGACCGCATCGACGGGCAACTCGCTCGCAAATACGGCCTGGTCACCGACTTCGGTAAGCTGGCCGACCCGATCGCGGACAAGGCGCTCATCGGGGCCGCGCTCGTCGGATTGTCGATGCTGCACGATCTGCCCTGGTGGATCACGATCGTAATCGTGGCCCGCGAACTGGGCGTGACCCTGCTGCGGCTGGCCGTGGTCCGGCGCGGGGTGATTCCCGCGGGCCGGGGCGGCAAGCTCAAGACGCTGGTGCAGTCCGTCGCCATAGCCGTGCTGTTGCTGCCGCTCTCCGGCGGATTCGCTTCGGCCGGAATGGACTTGATGTATGTGGCCGTCGTGCTGACGGTCGTCACCGGTCTCGACTACGTCGTGCAAGCGGCCCGCCTCTGGTTCGGGTCGCCGGGCGGCAGCCGTGCGGCGTGACGTGCGGCCCGACGTCGAGACCGCGCTGTCCCGCGTAGCCACCGCTCCGCCCATTCCGCCCGACCCGCTCGTCGCCTCGGCGCCCGCCGCCGAGCTGGTGGCCGCGCTCGCCGCCGCCGGCCAGACCGTGGCCACCGCGGAATCGCTGACCGCGGGACTGCTCAGCGCCACTATCGCGGGAATTCCGGGCGCCAGCACGGTGTTGCGGGGTGGACTGATCGTCTACGCCACCGACCTCAAGCAGTCGCTCGCCGGTGTGAGTGCCGACACCCTGGCCGCCGACGGACCGGTGGCCGCGACCACCGCCGAACAGCTCGCCGTCGGGGCCCGTCGCCGCTGCGAAGCGGACTGGGGAATCGGGCTCACCGGAGTCGCCGGACCCGAACCACAGGACGGACGACCGGTCGGCACGGTATTTCTTGGTATAGCGGGTCCGGAGTCCACCGAGGTACTTCGGTTGAAGTTGTCGGGGGACCGGTGGACGATCAGGGTGGGCGCGGTTCGCGCCGCGGTCACCGAGCTCGTCCGCATCGTCAGGGACGAGTGACGAGGCCGGGAACGCGCGGCCGACGCCGGACGTTGTCCAGTCAAACGCTGGGTCCGGCGAGACGAGTGTGAGGAGAACGAGATGACGCTGCTGCGAGAAGCCATCGGGGAAAGCCTGCGGCGCGCTCGGGTTGCCCAGAGCCGGACGCTGCGTGAGGTCTCCACCTCCGCGCGCGTGAGTCTGGGGTACCTGTCGGAGGTCGAGCGCGGCCGCAAGGAGGCGTCCAGTGAACTGCTGGCCGCCATCTGCCAGGCGCTGGACGTGCCACTGGCGCAGGTGCTCTTCGACGTGAGTTCCACCATGGCCGACGCCGACAAGGCCACCGCGCTGGCCGCCGACAAGGCCACCGCGGGCGTGGGAGCCGGCAAAGTGCCCGCCAAAGCCGGACTCGCCAAGGTGGCCGCGAAGGTTACCCCGCGGGGTGGCGACGGCGACGTTGCCCTGGCCGCGGATGGAACTTTCGGCCCCCGCATTGTGATTCCGGCCCCGAAGTCGGACCGTCTGGTGCTGGTGGCTGCCAAGTGATCACTGTGCTGTGGAGCCGAAAGGGATAAATTCTCTGTAGGCTTCGTGCCGGAGGCGTCGCGCTGTTGCCGAAATCTCCGGAACGGCCGTTGCACAGTGGAGATAGGGACAACAGGGGTGCGCGACGGTCGCGCACTACTGTCGCGCTACGGGGCGCGGCACGTCATATGGAGGCGGGATCAATCGATGGCTAATCCGTTCGTGAAGGCCTGGAAGTACATGATGGCCCTCTTCGATTCGAAGATCGAAGAGCATGCGGATCCGAAGGTTCAGATCCAGCAGGCCATCGAGGAGGCCCAGCGCCAGCATCAGGCCCTGTCGCAGCAGGCCGCGTCGGTGATCGGCAACCAGCGCCAGCTGGAGATGAAGCTCAACCGCCAGCTGGACGAGGTCGAGAAGCTCAATGCCAATGCGCGCCAGGCGGTTATGCTGGCCGACCAGGCCAGCGGCGCCGGTGACACCGAGAAGGCCATCCAATACACCAATGCCGCTGAGGCTTTCGCGGCCCAGCTGGTGACCGCCGAACAGTCCGTCGAGGACCTGAAAGTGCTGCACGACCAGTCGCTGCAGGCCGCCGCGCAGGCCAAGAAGGCGGTCGAGCAGAACGCCATGCTGCTGCAGCAGAAGGTCGCCGAGCGCACCAAGCTGCTCTCGCAGCTGGAGCAGGCCAAGATGCAGGAGCAGGTCTCGGCCTCGCTGCAGCAGATGGACTCCACCCTGTCGGCCCCCGGCGCCGTCCCGAGCCTGGACGCGGTGCGCGAGAAGATCGAACGCCGCTACGCCAACGCGCTCGGTGCCGCCGAGCTGGCGGGCAACTCGGTCCAGGGCCGCATGCTAGAGGTCCAGCAGGCCAGCGTCCAGATGGCGGGCCACAACCGCCTCGAGCAGATCCGCGCCTCCATGCGCGGCGATTCGCTGCCCGCCGGTGGCACCCAGCAGCAGATCCCGCAGGGCCAGCCCGCGCAGCCGGCCGCCCAGCCCAACTTCAACAAGGGCCAGGCCGCCCAGCAGTAACTGCTGCGCGAAAGGTAGTGCACGATGGGGAGATCGCGGGCCGACAACAGTCCCGCGACCTCCCCTGCCCGTTTTCTGCGCCGCACCCGCACCAGAACCGCCGACCCCATCCCGGGTTTCCCCTCCCCGTTCCCGCCGCCGGCAACCGCGCAGTCTCCGGCGCACTCCGAAACCGCCGGGCCTGAAACGGCTTCCACACCGGCAGCGAGTATTTCGTCAGCGCCGGAGCACCACTCGCCCCATCCGGCCGGGTTCACTGATCACTCGGCATCCGCTACGCCGGTGCCGCGGCCGTCCGCGCCGCCGCGAATCGACCGCGGATCGCCCCTGGGTGCCGGCCACGCGCCGGGTGAATCCACGGTGCAACCACCGGTTCACTCGCAACCCGTGTCCGGATACGGCGTCCGCGTAGGTGACCCCGCCGGTGCTGCGGATGGCGGCCGGCGCAAGCGGGCGCGGCGGGAGCGGGCCACCGAGGCGGTGCGAGAAGTGTTGGCGCCCACCGGGTTCGAGCCCGAGGAGTTGGCGCAGCGGCTGCCGGATACGTTGCGGGGTGTGGGGGAGCAGGCGCTGGTGGCCGTGCGGAAGTGGGCGGATCCGCGGGAGCGTGAGCTGCGGAAGCGGCGCCGGGCACGGCGTCGGAGTTTCCGGCTGGGAACGGCTTCGGGACTGACGACGGCCGGAACCGTTGGACTGGTGCTGATTTCGGCGCCGGCCTGGGCGGTGGTCATGGTCGGTGGTGGCGCCGTCGCGCTGGTCACCGGGACCGCGGTGACGGCCCGGCGGTATCTGGAGATGCGCCGGGAGCCGCTGCCGCAGGCCGCTTTCGTGCCTCGCAAGCTGCCGCCGATCCGGTCCGCGGCGCGAGCGTCGATCGCCCGATTGGTCCGGGCCGAGCGGGCGCTGCACGGGCTGCACTCACAGATCGCACGGACGGGCCGGCTTCCCGCGGACGATCTCAATGACACCCTGGAAACAGCCGCGTCCGGAGCCGCCGCCCTGCACGCACTGGCACAGGATGTGGTCGCCATGGAGCTGGCCGCCGGTGCGCTCGGCGCGAATTCGCCACTGGGCGAGTATGTTCGGGCCGTTTCCATCCGCCTTGACGGCGGAGTCGTCGAATACGAGGGCATGGTCGCTGCCGCGGCCCGGGTGCTGGCGGTTCCCGAGAGCGCGGCCATCGCCGACGATCTCGGCTGGGCCATGGTCGGCCTGCGCGACGCCGCCGACCGCCTCGACGGCTGGGCCCAGGCTCTCACCGATCTGGCCGATCAGCGCTTCCGCGCCAATCCCTGACCTGTCCGCATCGCTGTGAACCGGCTTTCCCGGGGCGTGGCTCGGGCTGTTGCAGGTCGGCGGGCTGCGGCCCCGGCGAACGCGGCCTGTCGCCTCGGACAGGAAACTCGGGGAGAACCCTGATCTGTCCCGGATTTCGCTGCTGACCTGGTGATTTTCTCGGGTGGGCGACGCAGTATGGATGGTGTCGGATCGCGCGGACGGCGGTTCGGAGACTAGGGAGGTCAGTAATGTTCTGGAAGATTCTCGGCGTCGTCGTCCTCGTGTGGATCGCCTTCGCGGTGCTCGGGTGGCTGATCAAGGCACTGTTCCCGATTCTGCTGGTGAGCGCCATCATCTTCGGTCTGTACGTGCTGTACAAGGCGGTGTCGGGCTCGAAGGACAAGTCGCCGCTGAGCAAGTTCTGATCGGCCGAAACTTTCGGACCGTCCAGCCCCGGGTAGCGGGACGGGCGGTCCTTTTTTCGTATGATCGCGGGATGGCTACTGCTGTCGTTGCCACCGCTTACGGTGGACCGGAAGTCTTGTCGCTGGTCGAGGTCGAGGTGCCCGAGCCGGGGCCGGGTGAGGTCAGCATCGCGGTGCGGGCCGCCGGCGTGAATCCCTTCGACTACAAGCTCTACAGCGGTGCGTTCGGCACCGATCCCAGCAAGTTGCCCATCCGGCTGGGCCTGGAGGTGGCCGGAGTGGTCACCGCGGTGGGTCCCGACGCCGAGGGGCCGGCCGGGCCGATCTCGGTCGGCGACGAGGTGATCGCGACGGTGGGCGGCGGCTACGCCACCGCCGTCACCGTGCCGGCCGCCGGGGTCGTGCCCAAACCCGCCGATGTGGACTGGAAGCATGCGGCCGGGGTGCTCAGTGTCGGCGGGACCGCGGTGCATCTGCTCGCCGCGACCGGCGTCGGGCCGGGGGACACCGTGCTGATCCACGGTGCCGCGGGCAGTGTCGGCGCGCTGGCCGCGCAATTGGCGGTGGCCCGGGGCGCGCGGGTGATCGGCACGGCCTCGCCGAGCCGGCATGAACGCCTGCGCGCCTACGGCGTCGAGCCGGTCGCGTACGGCCCGGGACTGGCTGATCGCGTCAAGGCGTTGGCCCCCAACGGAATCGATGTTGCCCTCGATACGGTGGCCACCGAGGAGGCGGTCGACGTCTCTTTGGAACTGGTGGCCGACCGGAGCCGGATCGCGACCATCGTGGCGTTCGATCGGGCGGCCGCGGAGGGGTTCAAGGCCCTCGGTATGGGTCCCGGGGCCGATCCGGGCACCGAGATCCGCGGCAATGCCTGGCGTGAGTTGTTGCCGTTATTGTCCACGGGCAAGCTGGATCTGGCGATCGCCAAGACGTTCCCGCTGTCGGAGGCGGCCGCGGCGCACGAGCTCGTCATCGAGGGGCACGCGGGTGGAAAGGTGATCCTCCTGCCCTGAACCGGGCCGCATCGATTTGGCCAAACGTCCCATATGAGTGACTCACACGGCATATGTTGTTGCCCACAACATATGCCGTGTGTGCGGTCGCAACCCAGTGACCGCCGCGTGAAAGGTCACCCTGATGAGGACGAAAAGCGCGCTCCCGCCGACGAAGTCCGGACGCCGACGGGGTTACGCCGCCGCCGCGCTCGCACTGTCCGGCCTGCTCACCCTCACCGCCTGCGGATCCAATTCCAGCAGCACGACCTCCTCGTCGAGTGCGCCATCGGGCGGCGGCGCCAATGGGACGGTCGGGGTCATCCTCCCCGAGACCGCCACCTCGGCCCGCTGGGAATCCTTCGACAAGCCGCTCCTGCAGAAAGCCTTGAACGAGGCCGGATTCGACGCCGACGTGCAGAACGCGCAGGGCGATGTCCAGAAGTTCTCCACCCTGGCCGACGGCATGATCGCCAAGGGCGTGAAGGTGCTGCTCATCGCCTCCATCAACAGCGAGGTGGGCAGCGCGGTCGCGGCCAAGGCCAAGCAGTCCGGCATTCCGACCATCGACTACGACCGCCTCAACCTCGGCGGATCCTCCGACTACTACGTGTCTTTCGACAATGTGAAGGTCGGCGCCCTGCAGGGCCAGGGGCTGGCCACCGCGCTGAAGGACAAGCCGGGTGCGCAGGTCGTCGAGATCGAGGGCGCGCCGACCGACAACAACGCCACCCTGTTCCACCAGGGCCAGGAGCAGGTGCTCCAGCCCCTCTACGACTCGGGCGCGCTGAAACTGGTGCGCAGCCAGGCCATCGACGACTGGAACAACCAGAAGGGCGGCACCACCTTCGAGCAGATCCTCACCGGCGCCAACGGCAAGGTCGACGGCGTGGTCGCCGCCAATGACGGCCTGGCCGGTGCGGTGATCACGGTGCTGAAGAAGAACGGCCTCAATGGCAAGGTGCCGGTGACCGGTCAGGACGCCACCGTGGACGGTCTCAAGGCGCTGCTGCGCGGGGACCAGTACATGACCGTGTTCAAACCCATCAAGGAGGAGGCCGAGAACGCCGCGAAACTCGCTGTGGCCCTGGCCAAGGGGGACAAGGCGGCCGCGGATGCCCTGGCGCAGGGCGTGAGTCAGGATCCCAAGGGCAAGCGCGACGTGAAATCGGTGCTGCTGCAACCGCAGTTGATCACCAGGGCAGAGGTCAAGCAGGTGGTGGACTCGGGCTTCGTGAAGGCCTCCGACGTCTGCTCGGGCGACGTGAAGTCCGCCTGCACCGAACTCGGCATCGCCTGAGGATCGAGAGACATGAGTGAGCCGCTGCTCCAGATCACCGGCCTGAACAAGAGTTTCGGACCGGTGCACGTGCTGCACGACGTGGACCTCACCGTGCCGGCGGGAGAGGTCACCGCACTCGTCGGCGACAATGGCGCGGGCAAATCCACGCTGGTGAAATGTGTTGCCGGAATCCACGCCGCCGACTCCGGCGAGGTGCGATTCCGCGGCGAACCCGTACACCTGCGTGGCGCCAAGGATGCGGCGGCGCTCGGCATCGAGGTCGTCTACCAGGACCTGGCCCTGGCCGACAACCTCGACATCGTGGCCAATATGTTCCTCGGCCGGGAGCGCGGCAAGCCGTGGCTGCTGGACGAGGCGAGCATGGAGGAGGCGGCGCGGCGCACCCTGGCCTCGTTGGGGGTGCGCACCGTGAAATCGGTGCGCACCCCGGTCGCAGCCCTGTCCGGCGGGCAACGCCAGACCGTGGCCATCGCGAAAGCCGTGCTGTGGAACAGCAATCTGGTGCTGCTGGACGAACCCACCGCGGCGCTCGGGGTGGCGCAGACCCGGCAGGTGCTGGATCTGGTGCGGCGGCTGGCCGAACAGGGGCTGGGGGTGGTGCTGATCAGCCACAACCTGGCCGACGTGTTCGAGGTCGCCGATCGGATCGCGGTGCTGTACCTGGGCCGGATGGCCGCGCAGGTGCGGACCGCCGATGTCACCACCGGCCAGGTGGTGGAGTTGATCACCGCCGGCCGTTCCGGCGATCTGGGCTTGGCGCGGCCGGAAGCCGCGGTGCTGTGAGGAAGCCACTGCTATGACCAATGTTTCGGAATCGGCGGCGGCCGAGCCGGGTACCGCCATCACCGACTTCGGGATCGACACCACGACGCGGTCGACGCGAGAAGCCGTGCGCGACTACGCGGCCCGGCTGCGCGCCGGGGATATCGGATCCCTGCCCGCGATCCTGGGCCTGATCGCACTGGTGGTGTTGTTCTCGCTGATGTCGGATGTGTTCTTCTCGCTCAACAATATTGCGAACCTGCTGGCGCAGGGGGCGGGGCAGACCATCATCGCCATCGGGATCGTGTTCGTGCTGCTGATCGGGGAGATCGATCTGTCGGCGGGCACGGCGTCCGGAGTGGCGGGGGCGGTGCTGGCCATGCACTACGTCGACAACGGGAACCTGTTGACGGGCATGGGATCCACGGTGTTCTTCGTGTTCAACGCCATGCTCGTGCTGGCCGCGATCCTGGCGGGGCTGTTGCGGATCTGGCCGGGGGTGGTGTTCTCGGTGCTGGGGATCGTGCTGACGGTCATCGGGTTTCAGGCGAATCCGTGGATCGAGATGCTGTTGGCGGTGTGTGTGGGCGCGGCCATCGGATGCATCACCGGGTTCCTGATCGCGAAGATCGGGATGCCGTCGTTCGTGGTGACGCTGGCGCTGTTCCTGGCGTGGCAGGGGGTGATCCTGCAGCTCATCGGTGAGGGCGGGGTGCTGGGGATCAGTTCCTCGCACGTGCTCAATGCGGTGGCGAACGGGAATCTGTCCACGGCCGGGAGCTGGCTGCTGTGTGTGGTGGCGGCCGGTGGCTATGCGGCGGTCACGCTGGGCGGGCATCTGCGGCGCCGGCGTCGCGGGCTGGTGACGTCGCCGACGCCGCTGGTGGTCGCGAAAGTAGTGGCGCTCAGCGGGTTCGCAATCGTGGTGACGGCGCTGCTCACCGTGAATCGTTCACCCAGCAAGCTGATCGTGATCTCCGGTGTGCCGTATGTGGTTCCGATCGTGCTGGTGCTGCTGGTCGCGGGGACCTATGTGCTGACCCGCACCACCTACGGCCGTCACATCTATGCCGTCGGCGGGAACCTGGAGGCGGCCCGGCGCGCGGGCATCAACGTAACCCAGTTGCGGGCAAGTGTTTTCGTTATCTGCTCGGCCTGCGCGGCGGTCGGCGCCATCGTCTACTCCTCGAAGGTCGGCTCGGTCGATCCGCAGGCGGGCGGGCTCAACACCCTGCTGTTCGCGGTCGGCGCGGCCGTGATCGGCGGCACCTCCCTGTTCGGCGGCCGGGGCCGGGTGGCCGACGCGGTGATCGGCGGCGCGGTGCTGGCCGTGGTGTCGAACGGGCTGGGCCTGCTGCGGCAGCCAGCGGCGGTGGTGTCCATCGTGACCGGGCTGGTGCTGCTGCTCGCCGCGACCGTCGACGCGCTCTCGAGACGTCGCGTGGCGATTACGGGCCGTTGAGCCGCGCAATGGTATTACCGAGTCCATGACCGTCGCCCGACCGGACGAGGTGCGCCGGTTCAACCGGTCGAGCCTCCTGCGGCTGCTACACATCGGAGGCCCCGCCACCCGGGCGGCGCTGGCGGTCGAGCTCGGGCTCAATCGGTCCACCATCAAGATGCTCGTCGACGGGCTCGCCGAGGACGGGGTGGTGGAGGAGAAGGTGCCGCGGCTGGCGCGCGGCGCCGGGCGGCCTTCGTTGCTGGTGCTGCCGCAACCACAGGCGGCGGTGGTGCTGGCGGTGGATGTGCAGGTCGAGCACGTGGGGATCGCGCTGGTCGGCTTCGGCGGGCAGGTCATGGGACGCAACAGCTGGAATCTGCGTGGGCGGCAACGGGAACCGGACGAGGTGATCACCCACGTCGCGGAATCGGCGGCCATGCTCGCGGAGGATCTGGGCCTGCGGCCGGTGGCGGCGGGCGTGTGCGTTCCCGGTGTGGTGCGGCGCGCGGACGGCCTGGTGCACAATGCCGCCAACCTGCGCTGGGGTGAGGTGGCGCTGGGACAGCGGCTGCACGCGGTGCTGGACCTCCCCGTCACCGTCGGTAACGACGCCGAATTCGGTGCGCTCGCAGAGCATGCCAGGGGTGTCGGGCGCACGGCCGCGGATGCGGTCTTCGTCTCCGCCGATGTCGGGGTCGGCGGCGGGCTCATCGCGCAGCCCGCGCTGCTGCGCGGATCCGCGGGGTATCTCGGCGAGATCGGCCACATGACGGTGCGGCCGGGCGGGCGAAAGTGCTACTGCGGCAACGAAGGCTGCTGGGAGACCGAGGTGGGCGAGGCCGCGCTGTGCCGTGCCCTCGGCATGCCCGAGCACGGCCCGCGCGGGGCGATCGTCGCCGAACTCCGTGAGCTGCAGGGTGATTGGGAAGTCAGGCTCGCCGATTATCTCGACTGGATGACGCTGGGCCTGGTCAATGTCGTCAATATCCTCGGGCCCGAACTGGTGGTGCTCGGCGACCTCTTCACCGCGCTCCCCGAACCGGCCATCACGTGGGTCCGCGATCAGGTCCACCGCCGCAGCATGGTGAGCCGTGCCTTCGGCGGGGTTCGCATCGAAAAGTCGCGTCTGGGCCCGGATCTGAAGCTGCTCGGGGCGGCGGAAGCGGCCTTCGAGGGCGTACTCGCCATGCTGTGACGCCCCGGCGTGGCGGTGGGGTGCGAAGTTCGCGTCGGCCAGGTGTGGGCGGTGGCGGCTGGTGTTGAATGCAGGATATGGAGCAGCTTCCCGAGGACTGGCAGCGCGGGATCGTCATCGCCGCGCATCCCGATGACATCGAATACGGTGCGGCCGCCGCGGTCGCGCGCTGGACCAGGCAGGGCAAGGACATTCGCTACGTGCTGGTCAGCAGTGGCGAGGCGGGGATCGCGGGGCTGCCGCCGGCCGAGTGCGGGCCGCTGCGGGAGGACGAGGAGCGGGCCTCGGCCAAGATCGTCGGCGTCAGCGAGGTGGAATTCCTCGGGCACCCGGACGGGCGGATCGAGGAATCCCTGGCTCTGCGCCGGGATCTGGCCGCGGCCATCCGCCGCCACCGCCCGGAGATGGTGGTGCTGTTCAACTTCGGCGACACCTGGGCCCGTGGCTACGCCAACTCCGCCGACCACCGCGCCGTCGGCCGCGCCGCCCTGGACGCTGTGTCCGACGCCGGCAACGAATGGATTCACCCCGAGCTCGCCGAGCTGCCCGCCTGGTCGCCACGCTGGGCCGCCGTCTACGGCGTCCCGGACGGCAGCTACGGGCTGGACGTCACCGGCACCTTCGAGACCGCCGTCGAATCCCTCACCGCCCACCGCCGCTACCTCGAGGCCCTCAGCCCCGACTCGGCCGAAACCCAGGCCCGCGCCGTCCTGGAAATGACCGCCGGCCCCAAGGAAGGCGTCCCCGGTGCCCACGCCCTGACCTTCGAGCTCTACCACTTCGCGGGCTGAGCGGCCAGTCCCGGCGCCGGGCGCGCTGGTGGTCGAGTGACACGGACCACCACACTGGGTGAAGGTGCCGGGTGCGTCGGTCGGGTGTGGCACCCTGGGGCCGTGCGAGTAGCGGTGGTGGCCGGGCCTGATCCGGGGCATGCGTTTCCGGCGTTGGCGTTGTGTCAGCGGTTGCTGGCCGCGGGCGACGAGCCGGTGCTGTTCACCAGCCCGCGGTGGTTCGACGCGGCCCGGGAGGCCGGGATCGGGGTGCGGCGGCTGAAGGGCCTCGCACCCCGGGCCGAGGACGACGACAGTGACGCGGGCGCCAGGATTCATCAAAGGGCCGCGCACATTTCGACCGAGATCCTGCCCGATCTGAGCGCCATGCTGCCGGAACTGGTGGTGTCGGACGTGCTCACCGTCGGGGGCGGGATGGCGGCGGAGCGGCTGCGGCTGCCTTGGGTGGAGCTGTCACCGCACCCGCTGTACCTGCCGTCGAAGGGCTTGCCGCCCATCGGGAGTGGGCTCGCCGCGGGGGAGGGCATGCGCGGGCGCGCCCGGGACTCGGTCCTGCGCGGGCTGACGTCGCGGGCCATCCGGCGCGGGGAACTGCAACGCGAGCAGGCCCGCGCCAGCATCGGCCTGCCGCCGGAGGACCCGGGCCCGACCGCCCGCCTGGTGGCCACCCTGCCCGCCCTCGAGGTGCCGCGCCCCGACTGGCCGGACAATGCGCACCTCGTCGGCCCGCTGCTCTGGGAGCCGACCGACCACATCCTGGATCTACCGCCCGGTGACGCCCCCCTGGTCATGGTCGCCCCCTCGACCGCCCAGACCGGTACGGCGGGCCTGGCCGACATCGCCCTCGAGGCGCTCGAAGGCGCAGGCGTCCGGGTCGCCGTCTCCATGCTCGACACCCCGCCCGCCGACCTCCCGTCCTGGGCCACAGCCGGTTTGGGCCGCCAGGACGAGATCCTGCGCCACGCCTCGGTCGTGATCGGTGGCGGCGGCCACGGCCTGCTCGCCAAATCCCTGCTGGCCGGTGTCCCCATCGTCACCGCCCCCGGCGGCGGCGACCAGTGGGAACTCGCCAATCGCGCCGCCCGCCAGGGCAGTTCGATCCTGGTCCGCCCCGTCACCCCCGAAGCCGTCCGGGACGCCGTCAAACGCATCCTCGACGATCCCGCCTACACCGCCGCCGCCCACTCCGCCGCCACCGGCATCACCGTGGTCACCGACCCGGTCGAAATCTGCCGCGCCGCCGTCGAATCCCCACCCGCCACCTGACGTTCGCTCGCGACGCCGGTTGGCAGGACACCGCGAGGCGGTCGCCGGAGGCGGTGGGTGGCCGCGGCTGGGTTTGGCCCGGGTGCGGGGCGGTGGCGTAGGCTCGCGGCCGTGCGGTTGACGGAGTTCCAGGAGCTGTTGCATACCGAGTTCGGGACGGCGCGGGGAGACGTGCTGCTGACCGATCATGTACTGCCGTCCATGGGGCGGACGGGGGCCCAGGCCATCGAGGCGGGGGTGGATCCCCGCGACGTGTGGCGGGCGCTGTGCGCGGAATTCGACGTGCCGAAGTCGCGATGGTGAGCAGATCCGCGTGAGTCTGCGGCTGCCGCCGCGCGTGGCGGAGCTGCTCGGGCCGAATCCAGCGTGGTCGGACGATCACGAGGGGCGCAGTGGCGGGGTCGTCCGGGCCAATGGAACGTATTGGGTCAAGCGTGGTGCGGTCGCGGTGGCGGAGTTTCCGCGGTATCGGTGGCTGCGGGGGCGGTCGATGGCGGTGCCGGAGATCGCGGTCTTCGAGGACGACATGCTGGTGCTCGTCGATGCGGGAGTGCCGAGTGTGGCCTCGGTGCAGCCGGATTCGCCGGGCTGGGATCTCGGCGATGATTTCGGCGCCGGCGAGGTGGAGGCATTCTTCGCCGCCTACGGCCTGCTCGATCCCGATCCGGCGCGGCTGGCCTACTACCGCCTGCTCGACGAATTGTTCTGAGCCGCGGGAGGTTCGCCTACTCCGCCTGCGTCTTCTTCGCGTAGTGCCGGGTGGCCTTGGCGCGGTTGCCGCAGGCCGCCATGGAATGCCAGCGGCGAGTGCCGTTCTTGGAGGTATCCAGGAAGTACAGGACGCACTGCGGGTGCGCGCACTGCTTGATGCGGTCCGGGGTGCTCGCCAGCAGGTCGAGCAGGTTGTCGGCGGCGAGCCAGCCGGGTAGCCAGGCCGGATCGGCGACCTCGGGGAGCGCGGCCGGGCCGTCCGGGGTGAGAGCGCGGCGGATGCGGCCGTGCGCCAGGACGGTATTGAGGTCGTCGGCGGTCTCGCCGCGGACCGCGCGCAGGATCGCTTCCCGGGTCGTCACGAGCGCGTGCAGCGTCGCCTCGTCGGCGGGCAGGTCGAGGTCGTTGTCGGCCAGCCACCCGCGCAGCCCGGACACGTCGGTGAGCAGGTCCCGGGGTCCCGTCGCCGCGATCCAGCGGGTGTTGAGCAGGTCCAGGGCGAGCGGTTCACCGAGGTGGGGGCGTGGTTCTGGCACGCCTGAGGGTAACCGCCGTAGTGCGCGCATCGGCCCGACGACTCCTTTCTAACCGGCAAAACCAACTATAGGGGTTGACGATAGGCCTTCGCCGCCGCTAGTTTCTAACCTGTCAAACAAACTATGATGGTTAAACTTCCTAAGGGGTTCCTCATGACCGCACCTGTTCTCGCGACCGGGCACATCGGCCTCAATGTCACCGATCTCGACCGCTCGGTGGACTTCTACCGTCGCGCCCTCGGTTTCGAACAGCTCGGCGCCGGCGGCGAGGGCGCCCAGCGCTTCGCTTTCCTCGGGCGCGATGGCAAACTCCAGGTCACCCTCTGGCAGCAGAGCGACGGCGAGTTCTCCGCCAAAACCCCCGGCCTGCACCATCTCTCGTTCCAGGTCGACACCATCGACCAGGTCCGGGAGGTGGAATCCGCTTTGAAGGCCCTGAATGTCGCCTTCGCCCACGACGGCGTGGTCGCCCATGGTGAGGGCGCCTCCTCCGGCGGCATCTTCTTCATCGACCCCGACGGCATCCGCCTCGAGATCTACGCCCCCTCCGGCGCCGACCACGCCCCGGCCCCCTCCGGCGCCGCCCCCACCTGCGGCTTCTTCTGATCCGGAATACCGCCACCAGCACCAGAATTCACCCGAGAAGACGGTCACCTCCGCAGGCGGCCCGATGGGAGCTCACATGAACGCCGTCTCGACACGCGATGCGCACCACGGCGACAAGGCATCGGCCACGGATAAGGCCGGCACGCAGGCCTCCGGGTCCGGATCGACCACCGATACGGTGACTGCCGGTGGCGCCACGTCGAAGGGTGTCGTGGCGGCGAGCGGGATCGGCTATCACCCTGGGGAATTGGCCGTGCAGCGGCGCATGGGGCAGGAGGATATCGCTCAGCGGGTCGGGCGGATGATCCGCGCTGATATTCCGGCCGCGGCGGCGGCATTCCTGGCGGACCAGCCGATGATCGTGGTGGCTGCCGCGGATGACGGTGGGCGGATGTGGGCGGGGCAGTTGGTTGGGCCGCCGGGGTTCGTGTACGCCTCCGGGGAGCGGGCGATCGAGGTCGAGGCATTGCCGGTGGCCGGCGATCCGCTCGCCGAATCGCTGCGCGGCGCACGGCATGTCGGCATGATCGCGTTGCAGCCGCAATTGCGGCGGCGGATGCGGGTCAATGGCGTGATCGCACCCACCGCGACCGGGCTGCACATCGATACCGAGCAGGTGTATTCGAACTGCCCGAAGTACATCTCCCGCCGCGGCATCGAGGAGTGGGCGACGGGCGGGGCTCCCACGGTACGCCGGACCAGCGCGCTGGACGAGTCGCAACGGCAGCTCATCGCCCGTGCCGACGCGTTCTTCATCGCGTCCGCCGATGTCGACGGCAATGCCGACGCGTCCCATCGCGGCGGCAATCCCGGCTTCCTGCAGGTGCTTTCCCCGGCCCGCCTGCGCTGGCCCGACTACCGTGGCAACTCCATGTTCATGACCCTCGGCAATATCGTCGCCGACCCGCGCTGCGGCCTCCTGATTCCCGACTGGCGTACCGGCACCACCCTGCAACTCACCGGTACCGCCGAGATCACCTGGGAGGAAGCCGCTTTCACGCTCGGTGCCCAATGCGCCATCGACTTCACCCTCACCGAAGTCGTCGAAATCACGAATGCCACACCCTTGCGCTGGAGCGAACCCGAGCTGTCCCCGGCCAATCCCTAGCGTCCAGCCCACCCGCACCGAATCGAAAGGTCTCCCTCATGCGTCCTCCGCTACCTCCCTTCGACCTCGAATCCGCCAGGCTCAAAGTCCGCGCTGCCGAAAACGCCTGGAACACGCGCGATCCCGAGACGGTCGCCCAGGCGTACACCGAGGATTCCGTCTGGCGTAACCGCGACGAATTCCTCACCGGCCGCGCCGAAATCGTCGATTTCCTGAAGCGCAAGTGGGCCAAGGAGAACGGCTATGCGCTGCGCAAGGACCTGTGGTCCTTCACGGAGAATCGCATCGCGGTCCGCTTCCAATACGAATGGCACGACGACGAGGGCCAGTGGCACCGCAGCTACGGCAACGAACTCTGGGAATTCGCCCCCGATGGCCGCATGTCCCGCCGCGAGGCCAGCATCAACGACGTCCCCATCGCAGAGTCCGACCGCCGCATCTTCGGCCCCCGGACCCCCGACGAGGACGCCCTGGGCTTCCCTCTTCGGTGACAACAAGATCAGGGAGCTCTCACTGCGGGGAATTCGGGCGAATTCCACCGTGAGAGCTCCCTGATCTTGATTTCCAGGTCAGACAACCGCCGCGGGCTCGGGCGGGCTGAGGACGGGGGTCTCGGGGGTGTGGAGCGAGGCGCGGGTGTAGAGGGCGAAAACAACCGCGGCTGAGACGATTCCGAAGACGCCCGCAGTGAGCGTCGCCGAGTTCAGCCCGTCCACGAAGCCGTGAGTCATCGGGTGCGCATCGCTCGTGTCGCGGAGGACGGTGCCCAGCACCGCGACTCCCAGTGCCAGGCCCAGCTGCCGCGCGGTGTTGATCGCACCGGCGGCGGTGCCGCTCTGCCGCGGCGGGACCGCGGCCATGCCTACCGCCATCAGCGGCGGAGCCATCACGCCCACGCCGACACCGATCACCAGGAAGCCGGGAATGGCGGCGGTCCAGGAGGATCCGGAGTCGATGAGGGTCAGCAGGGAGCTGCCCGCGCCGATCGTCAGCAGGCCGCCGCCGATCGTCCACTTCGGTGCGACCTCGTGCAGGAACCGGCCGAAGATGCCCGAGGTCAGGAAGGCGCACACCGACATCGGCAGCATCGACAGCCCGGCCCGCAGCGGGGTCAGGTGCAGGTACTGCTGCAGCCACAGTGACACCAGCGGGCTGGACGCGAAGGCGGCGAAGCTCATGCCGACCGCGGCGATCAGCGTCGCGGTGAAGCCCGCGCTGCGCAGTAGCGGCAGCGGCAACATCGGTGCCGCGCTGCGGGATTCGAGCACGATGAACGCGATCAGTGAGAACGCGCCGGCGATCAGTGCCACCGCCGCCCCGCGATCACCCCAGCCGTGCTCGCCGCCCCGGATGATGCCGTAGGTGACGGCGGTCGCCGCGACGGTGAAGCTCAGCATCCCTCCGACGTCGATGCGCCGGTCCGCGTGCCGCGGCGACGGCCCGAACGCCAAGGCGGACAACATGATCGCGATCGCGGCGATCGGCAGGTTGACGAAGAAGATCCACCGCCACGACAGCAGATCGGTCAGCACGCCGCCCAGTACCACGCCGATACCGGCCGCCGCACCCGACACCGCGCCCCACGCGCTGAACGCGATGCCGCGATCACGACCGGTATACGTGGCGTGCAGCAGCGAGAGCGTGGTGGCCAGCATGGCCGCGCCGCCGATGCCCTGCGCCGCGCGTGCCGCCACCAGCACGCCCGCCGACCCGGCGACACCGCAGGCCAGGCTGGCGGCCGCGAACAGGGCCAGGCCGATCAGATAGGTGGGTTTCGCGCCGAACCGGTCGGCGAGCGAGCCGAGCATGAGCAGCAGTGCGGCCAGCGCCAGCGCGTAGCCGTCGATGACCCATTGCAGCCCGGACAGGCCGGTGCCCAGGTCGGCGGCAATGTCCGGCAGCGCCACATTCACGATGGTGACGTCGATGAGCAGCATCAGTGAGCCCAGGCACGCGGCGAAGAGGGGCAACCACTTCCGCATGAGAACCTCCAGAGAACGAACGATTTCGTCTCCAAGCATGGGATAGGCGCTTGGATCCACCTAGCTGTCCGGATCGATGCGGTAGATTCCTCCTATGTTCGAGGAAGAGCTGGATGATTCCTCCGTCCTGGACGTGCTCGACAAGCAGATCGTGCACGGCCTGGTCACCGATGCGCGCATCCCGTTCGCGCGGCTGGGGGCGATCCTCGGCGTCTCCGAGCAGACGGTGGCGCGGCGGTATCGGTCACTGCGCTCGCGCGGCATGATTCATGTGGCGGGCCAGGTGAACACGGTGCCGCTGGGGCAGCCGCGCTGGGTCATGCGCATCACCTCGACGCCCGCCAAGGCCGTCGCCCTGGCCGAATCTCTCGCGCGGGTACCGGAATTGAGCTGGGTGTCGCTGTTGACCAGTGGTTTCGAGATCATGTGCGCGGGCCGCACGCGGTCGATCGAGCGGCGGGACGAGTTGCTGCTGCGCGTAATTCCGCGCGCCAGTTCGGTGGTCGGGCTGACGGTGCACGAGGTGATGCGGCAGTTTCCGTTCCCCGAGGAGTGGCCCCGCTACGACCGGTTCTTCACCGCGGAGCAGCTGCGCGAGCTCGGCCCGCGGCCGCCGATGTGGGAGCCCGTGGGTCCGGAGACCCAGGTCACGCTGTCGCGCGAGGACGAGGCGATGATGGCCATCCTGGCGCGGGACGGACGCGCGCCCTACGCGCGGCTGGCGGCCGCCACCGGCTGGAGCGCGACCCGGGTGGCCCGGCGGATGAGCGAGCTCATCGAGTCCGGCGTGCTCTACTTCGACCTCGACTTCGCTTTGCAGCTCATGGGTTACACGTGTCGCGCGGTGCTGTGGATGCGGGTGGATCCGGCGCGGCTGGAGGAGGTGGGCAAGGCCATCTCGGAGCATTCGGAGGTCGCCTACCTGGCGGCGATCACCGGGCCGGCCAATCTGACCGCGTCGCTGGTCTGCCGGGACAATGCTCATCTGTACCGCTACGTGACCGAACGGCTCGGTGCGTTGCCCGGCATCCGGGATATCGAGGTGACGACGGCGTTGCGGGTGTTCAAGCAGTCGCAGACGCTGGTCGACGCGCAGAAGCTCGCGGTGCTGCCCTGATTGCCGAATGCTTGCCGCCGGGTCTTTCGCGTGTCGCCCAGCGCGTCACTTGCATCGAACACCTGTTCGTCTAAGCTCGTCGTCGGAACTTGTCGGTGCCGCCCTCTAACGTGGGCGCCAACCACAGCATGAGACACACCCGTTGAGAAGGGGATCAGACGATGGCACCACAGGCTTTCGATCGTGACAAGGCGCTCGAGCTCGCGCTCGCGCAGGTGGAGAAGAGCTTCGGCAAGGGCGCGGTCATGCGTCTGGGCGAAGAGGCGCGTCAGCCCATCGCGGTGATTCCGACCGGCTCCATCGCGCTGGATGTGGCGCTGGGTCTGGGTGGCCTGCCGCGCGGCCGCATCGTCGAGATCTACGGTCCGGAATCCTCGGGTAAGACCACCGTCGCCCTGCACGCGGTCGCCAACGCGCAGGCCGCCGGCGGTGTCGCCGCCTTCATCGACGCCGAGCACGCGCTGGATCCCGACTACGCCCGCAAGCTGGGTGTCGACACCGACGCGCTGCTGGTCTCCCAGCCGGACACCGGTGAGCAGGCCCTCGAAATCGCCGACATGCTGGTGCGTTCCGGCGCCATCGACATCATCGTCATCGACTCCGTCGCCGCCCTGGTGCCGCGCGCCGAAATCGAGGGCGAGATGGGTGACAGCCACGTCGGTCTGCAGGCCCGCCTGATGAGCCAGGCGCTGCGCAAGATGACCAGCGCGCTCAACAACTCCGGCACCACCGCCATCTTCATCAACCAGCTGCGCGAGAAGATCGGCGTCATGTTCGGCTCCCCCGAGACCACCACCGGTGGTAAGGCGCTGAAGTTCTACGCCTCGGTCCGCCTGGACGTCCGCCGCATCGAGACCCTCAAGGACGGTTCGGACGCGGTCGGTAACCGCACCCGCGTGAAGGTCGTCAAGAACAAGGTGAGCCCGCCGTTCAAGCAGGCCGAGTTCGACATCCTCTACGGCATCGGCATCTCCAAGGAGGGCTCGATCATCGACATGGGTGTCGATCAGGGCTTCATCCGCAAGTCCGGCTCCTGGTACACCTACGAGGGCGACCAGCTCGGCCAGGGTAAGGAGAACGCCCGCAAGTTCCTCCTCGAGAACACCGATGTCCGCGACGAGATCGAGAAGAAGATCAAGGAGAAGCTCGGCATCGGCGCGGACGTCACCGCCGAAGAGGCCCCCGCCGACTTCTGACCCATGACCCCTCGGGAACCCGAAGGGCCCCGGCCTGATTCGCCGGGGCCCGCTCGCCTGGACGCGGTGGAACGCCTCCGCCGCCAACTGGAGTCCTCCGCCGCCCGCAAGGCCGGCCGCCGCCCCACCGCTCCCAGGCCCCGAACCCCCGAGCCCGGCCACGACCTCTTCGGCCCCGCCGACCCCTACACCACCGGCATCGGCACCTGGAACTACGGCCCATCGACCACTGCCGCGTCCTATCACCCTGTCCACGAAGACAATTCGCCGGACACCGAACACTCCACCTGGCGCACCACCGACGACGCGACCACCACACCCGAGCCGCCCTCGTCGCACCGACCGGAGCTCTCCGAGCCATCGCGGCCACAACCCTCCGACCCGAGCCGAGACCATGAGCCGCCGGATCATCCGCCCGGCAACCCCTCCGGCCCCGCCGCGTCCGCCATCGGTCCCACGCCTGCTGCCTCGGCCATCGGCCCCGATTCTGCCGCCTCGGATTCTTCCCGCCCGCACTACCTTTCGCCCACCGGGCGCCGCCGCGCGCCGGGGCAGTGGCCGAAGGAAGCGCCCACTGCCCCCGGTGATGGCGGAACCCACTCTGCCGCATATATCCACGAAGACTCGGTCCCACCCACTTCGACCCACTCAGCCGCGGAACCGATCTCGGCCACCGAAAGCCGGGAGGACACGCTGCGGGCCGAATCGGCCGAGGCGACCGCCGCTGATTCCGCACGTCTCGGTCGGGCGGCGCATGGTGAGGCTCGACCGAACGAGCTCGACGCCGGGCCGGACTCCGGTCGACGCCGGCTCGGTGACTGCGCGCCCGCGACTGTGGATGGGTTTGCCGGTGGTACGGCCCAGAACTCGGTCGGCGGTGCTCCGAGGGACAGGCTGGCGGCGGCGCGGGCAGCCTTGGCCGAGGCGAATGCGGTCGTGGCTGCGAAAGCGGCGGGGGGTGGGGCGAGCGCGCAGAAACGCGGTCGTCGAAACACTCGCGGATCCCGCTCAACCTCTGTTGAGCGGGTGTCTGGGGACTCCTACGACGAGTCGGGTGAGCCGGACGAGTTCTCGGCGCGGGGGAATGAGGGACTCGGCGCGGGTCGTGGAGCGGATTTCTCGGAACGAAGTGGCGCGCAATCGGATCGGCGAGGTCGTCGGGACAGACGGCGACGTGGCGAAGACGAGTCGACCGGTGGGGACCGGCCGAGGTGTGAAGATGAGCTGAGGCGTGGAGGCGAGTCGAGGGGTGGGGACGACGGCAGTCGTGGGAATTCGGCCGATGTCGGTTCGGAAGTCTCGGCTGATCGGGGGGAGGAGTTCGGTGGGGGTGGGCGGCGGCGTGGACGTGGTCGTGGGCGTTCGGAATCCGGAGGGGAGCCGGGGGGACCGGTCGGTACCGGGGGAGGTGGGACCGAGGCGCAGGCGAAGGACGTGTGCCTGCGGTTACTGACCGATCGGGCTCGGAGCCGGGCCGAGTTGGCGGATCGGTTGGCGGATCGGGGTTTCACTGCTGCCGTGGCGAAGCGGGTGCTGGATCGGCTGACCGAGGTCGGGCTGATCGATGATGCGGCGTTCGCGGAGCAGTGGGTGCGGTCACGGCACACCTACTCGGGCAAGGGCAAGAAGGTCCTCGCCGAGGAATTGCGGCGCAAGGGCATTGCGCCGGAGGATGCCGAACCGGCGCTCGAGTCGGTGACCGCCGAGGACGAGAATGCCCGCGCCGGGGAGCTGGTGCGCCGGAAGCTGACCACGCTGCCCCCGGACCTGGACCGCGACAAGGCCATCAGTCGCCTGGTCGCCATGCTGGCACGCCGCGGCTACACCCCGGGCACCGCCTACGAGGTGGTGACGGGCGAACTCGCCGCGCTCGCGACGCGACGCGCCCAGGAACAGCCACCCGACACCCGGTCCTCGTCCGCGCCTGGCCTCGCAGGGCGTGCGAAGCCCACCGCATCCCGCCGCGAATTCGCCGCTGACGATACCGATTCCGCAGCTGAACTGGTCCGCACCAAGCTCCGTACCCTGTCGCCCGGACTCGACCGCGACACGGCCACCCGCCGGCTGGTCGGCCTGTTGGCACGTCGCGGCTACAGTCCCGGCACCGCGTATCAGGTGGTGGCGGCGGAGCTCGCAGCGTCGGGTGTACTCCACATGAGCGAGCGGACCGACGCTCATCGTGAGCAGAATTCCGACAGCCAGAACGAGAACTCCGACCGCATGGCCTCCTCGCCGATGCGCCGCGCAAATGCCGGGCCGCGCGACAGGGCCGTGCTGGGCGGTCGCGACCTCGACGAGAGCGGCTCCGAAGAGTCGGCGTCAGAGACCGACTCGCCAGAGAACGAGCAGGATCGTGCCGCCGAACTGGTGCGCGCCAAACTCCGCACCTTGCCCCGAGACCTGGACCGCGACAAAGCCATCCGCCGTCTGGTCGGTCTCCTGGCCCGCCGCGGTTTCAGCCAATCCACCGCCTACTCGGTGGTGAAATCCGAACTGGCCGCCAGCGGATTCGATGTCTGACTGCGCTCTCGGCTCGATCTGAGAACTCGGCGTCTATCCCGACCACTTGATGACCAAGGTGATCACCGCGGCCACCACGGCGAGAGTGAGGGCGGCGGCGCCCCATAGGACGCCGTGGCGTGCCCATGGCCGGTTGTCGTCGAGGGAGAATCGGCCCGGCCCGGCGATCGCCAGCGTCAGCGCGGCCACGGCGAACAGCAGGGCACTCTCGTAGCCCATCAGCCCGTGATGCCAGGTCACATTCATCGCGTTGATCATGGTGCCGATGGCGATCGCCGCCGCGAGCGGCGTGAACAGCCCGAGGAACAGCAGCGCGCCGCCGGTGAATTCACACAGCCCCGCCAGCGTGCCGAACACCTTGCCCGGGTGATACCCCATCTTCTCGAAGCCAGAGGTGGTCTGGTGCCAGCCCGCGCCATTGAACCACCCGAACAGTTTCTGGCTGCCGTGCACGAACAACAACCCCCCGAAGAACACACGTAACACCAGCAGCCCCACATCGACCCCAATGGAATCGATATCCTTGCCCGGATCCTTGACGTTGCTATCGGTGACGTTGGTGGTCATGACGTCCCACTTCGTGTGATGAAGCCGGTTGATGAAACAACTGTCTTCCCGTCCCACCGAGGAATACGCGCCCGCCCCTGAACCGGTTCAATCGGCCCCCACGACCGAGTTCCGAGCCGAATCGACAGCCTTGTACTCAGGTCCTCACACATGTGGTCACTGTGACCTGAAACCACCACGAAGCACGACTACAGATACGAGGGGCACACGAAGGCGAAAACAACTGGATTCGGGATCGTCACGCGCGAGGGTGCCGTACGCACAGCCTTCAGTGCAGGACGCCGCCTGGGCGGCGGGTGGAGAGGGCGCGGCGGGTGTGGCGGTGGTTGGTGTGGCGGAGGGTGCGGGGGGTGGCCATGTGGGGTGCGGATGGGCGGGGTGGTTTGTCGTGGCGGGAGGCCAGGAGGCGGCCTGCGGCCTCGTGAATGGCGAGCGCGCCGATGACGGCGGCGAAGGCGGTGAGGCCGGCGAGGAGGGGGGTGACGATGGTGGTCAGGAACAGCCCGAAGACGAATTCTCTTCGAGCGCTGCCGTCTTCGTTCATGAAGACCAGTATGCGAGCTGGATGGAGCAATTGTCCCAGGGTCGGCCGAGCATTCCCGGAATGCCCGGTCCCGGTTCGGGAGTCGCGGCTCCCGAACCGGGGTCCGAGGTCAGCTCCCCGAACACGCGTCGCCGATCACACGCCGGATGCGGACTGGTCCCCCATGATGACATCCAAGCCCGGGGGAGGGGTGACGGCGCCCGCCGCGAGCACGGCCCGGGAGCCGCGCTTGCGAGTGCGCAGCCACTTCTCCACGCGGGTGGCGATCACGGTCAGCGCGTAGTTGATGACGATCATGATGATGGCCACCACGATCAGCGACGGGATCGGATTCTTTTCCGCCGCACCGAGCTGCGTGCCTCTGCGCACGATTTCCAGATAGGTGATCTGGTAGGCCAGCGCGGAGTCCTTCAGCGCCACCACCATCTGCGAGATGAGCGCCGGCAGCATGGCGGTGACGGCCTGCGGCAGCAGAATCGTCACCATTACCTGGGTTTTGCGCATGCCCAGGGCGACGGCGGCCTCGGTCTGTCCCCGGGGCAGCGCCCGGATGCCCGAGCGCACGATCTCGGCGATGACCGATCCGTTGTAGATGGTCAGCGCCGCCACCGCGGCCGCGAGCGCCAGCTGGTCGGAGGGGAAGACGTTCTGCTGGGCGAACAGGGTGAACAGGAACAGTATCAGGATCAGCACGGGTATGGCCCGCGAGATCTCCACCACCACACCGGCGAACCAGCGCACCACGCGATGGTCCGACAGTCGCAGAATGCCGAACACCATTCCGAGGACCAGCGCCAGCACGATCGACAGCGCGGCCGCCTCGAGGGTGCCGCGCAGACCCGGCAGGAGGTAGGTGCGCCAGGTATCACCCTCGGTGAAGGGCTTCCACTTGTCGGCGGTGAACTGACCCTTGTCGGCCAGCCCGTGATAGACGAACCAGACCGCCGCCACCGCGGCCGCGATGACGACGACCGAGTAGACGCGGTAGCGCAGGCGCGCGCGGGGTCCCGGCGCGTCGTAGAGCACGGACGCGGTCATCGCGCCACCTCGAATCGCTTGGCCAGCCAACCGAAGAACAGACCGGTCGGCAATGTCAGGATCACGAACCCGAGCGCGAAGATAGCGCCGACACTTAGCGGCGCCGCCTCGTTCTCGTTCATCTCCGACATGAGCAGCGCGGCCTCACCGACGCCGATGGCCGAGGCGATGGTCGAGTTCTTGGTCAGGGCGATGAACACACTGCCCAGCGGTGCGATGACCGCCCGGAACGCCTGCGGCAGCACCACGAGCCGCAGGTTCTGCCCGAAGGTGAGCCCCAGCGAACGCCCCGCCTCCGACTGCCCGAACGGCACCGTATTGATGCCCGCCCGCAGCGACTCGCACACAAAAGCCGCTGTGTAGACGCTCAATCCGACAATGGCGAAGCGAAAACTGTTCTCCGCGATGCTGTTCGGCCCCTCGGCCGCGAGCCGCCACCCGAGGGTCTGGTACAGGCCCAGCGAGCAGAACACGATGATCAGCGTGAGCGGCGTATTGCGAATGATGTTGACGTACAACGCGCCGATCCAGCGTGCGATCGGAATCGGCGACACCCGCATGGCCGCCACGATGGTGCCGAGAATCAGCGCGAAGAACGCCGAATACAGCGTCAGTTTGATCGTCACCCAGAACGCGTCGAGCAGTTTGGTGTGATAGTTGGAGATCAAGTCGAACACGACTGCCCCATTCCTCCGATCGGAAGACGAAGCACGCCGGGTGATTTCGCGAGACGTGAAATCACCTGGCGCGCCCGCGAATCAGTACCGGTCGACCTTGGGCGGTTCCGGGATCTGGAAGCCGGTGCTGCCGAATTCCTTCTCCAGCGCCGCCTTCCACGCGCCGGAGGTGATCATGGCGTCGATGGCGTCGTTGATCTTGCCGCGCGATTCGGTGTCGCCCTTCTTCACGCCGATGCCGTAGTTCTCGACGGAGAAGGTCTTGCCGACCACCTTCAGCGCGCCCGGCGACTGCGCCGCGTAACCGCGCAGGATGATGTCATCGGTGGTGACCGCGTCCACCGCGCCCGACTTCAGCGCCTCCACGCACAGCGAGTAGGTGTCGTACTCCTGCAGCTGAACTTCCTTGGCGTACTTGTCCTTCACGTTCTGCGCCGGGGTGGAGCCCTTGACCGAGCAGAGCTTCTTGTTGCCGGTCAGCGATTCCGGCCCGGTGACGTCGGTGTTGTCCGACCGCACCAGCAGCGACTGCCCGGTCACGAAGTACGGGCCCGCGAAGTCGACCTTCTGCTTGCGGGCGTCGGTGATGGAGTAGGTGGCGACGATGAAGTCGACCTGCCCGTTCTGGATCAGCGTCTCGCGCTGCGCCGACGGCGATTCCTTGAAGGTGATGTTCTCCGGCTTCACGCCCATCTTGTCGGCCACGTACTTGGCGACGTCGACGTCGAAACCGCTGTAGCTGCCGTCCTTGTTGAGCAGTCCCAGGCCCGGCTGGTCGAACTTGATGCCGATGGTGAGTTTGCCGTCGGCCGCGTGTTGGCTGGCGGTCTTGTTGCTGCCGCCGCCGCATGCGGTGACGGCGAGCGCCAGCGCAGCCACTCCGGCGGCGATCCGGATTGCGTGGTTGATCCTCATCGAACGTCCTGTTCTCTCGTGGAGTGCGGGAGTGTTCCCTAGTGGAGCGGAGTCAGTGGGAGAGGATCTTGCCCAGGAAGTCCCTGGCGCGATCCGATTTCGGTGCGGTGAAGAAGGATTCGGGCTCGGTGTCCTCGACGATCTGGCCGTCGGCCATGAACAGCACCCGATTGCCCGCGCGCCGCGCGAAGCCCATCTCGTGGGTGACGACGAGCATGGTCATGCCCTCCTTGGCCAGCCCGACCATGACCTCGAGCACCTCGGACACCATCTCCGGGTCGAGCGCGGAGGTCGGCTCGTCGAACAGCATCACCTTGGGGTTCATGGCCAGCGCCCGCGCGATGGCCACGCGCTGCTGCTGACCGCCCGACAGCTGCGCCGGATACTTGTCGGCCTGATTGGCGATGCCCACCCGGTCGAGCAGTTCCAGTGCCCGGGCGCGCGCCTGAGTCTTGTCGACGCGCCGCACCTTCACCGGCGCCAGCATCACGTTCTCGAGAATCGTCTTGTGCGCGAACAGGTTGAACTGCTGGAAAACCATCCCCACATCGGCGCGCAGCTTCGCGAGGGCCTTGCCCTCGTCGGGCAGTTTCACGCCGTCGACGGCGATCTCACCGGAGTCGATGGTCTCGAGCCGGTTGATGGTTCGGCACAGGGTCGACTTGCCGGAGCCGGAGGGCCCCACCACGATCACGACCTGCCCTTTGGGCACTTCGAGATTGATGTCACGCAACACGTGCAGCGAGCCGAAGTGCTTGTCCACATTCCGCATCGAGATCATCGGCGCGGGAGTGCTGATGGAATCGGCCACGTCGGTCATGACCAGTGACCCTAACCATGTCGTGCCCGAAATGCTCGTCTTTGCCAGGGCGGCTCGAACTATGGCAGGACTCGACACCCCCGCGTAACCAGCGATTGATGCTGCTGAGACCACCATCGCCCGGTCGGACGATGATTCGCTGACAATTCCATGACCATCCGCCGGACCGGTCCCGGCCATCACAGGTCCGCCACGTCCGCCCGGGTCGCCCGGCGCGGACGGGGTTTATGGCCTGCGCCGGGCACCTATTACCCTGGTTGGGTGAATTCCCCGGCCCGGACCTATGAGGTACGCACTTACGGCTGCCAGATGAACGTGCACGACTCCGAGCGGCTCTCGGGTCTGCTCGAGGACGCCGGCTACGTCAAGGCCGTGGCCGGTGATACCGCTGACCTGGTCGTCTTCAATACCTGCGCGGTGCGCGAGAACGCCGACAACAAGCTGTACGGCACCCTCGGACACCTCGCGCCCATCAAGGCCGACCGCCCGGGCATGCAGATCGCCGTCGGCGGCTGCCTGGCGCAGAAGGACCGCGACACCGTGGTCAAGAAGGCGCCCTGGGTGGATGTGGTGTTCGGCACCCACAACATCGGCTCGCTGCCGGTGCTGCTGGAGCGGGCCCGCCACAACGAGCAGGCCCAGGTCGAGATCATCGAATCGCTGGAGGCGTTCCCGTCGACGCTGCCCGCCAAGCGCGAGTCGGCGTACGCGGGCTGGGTGTCGATCTCGGTGGGCTGCAACAACACCTGCACGTTCTGCATCGTGCCGGCGTTGCGGGGCAAGGAGGTCGACCGGCGTCCGGGCGACGTGCTCGCCGAGGTGCAGGCACTGGTCGAGCAGGGCGTGCTCGAGGTGACGCTGCTGGGTCAGAACGTCAACTCCTACGGCGTCTCCTTCGCCGATCCGGAGGAACCCCGCGACCGCGGCGCCTTCGCGAAACTGCTGCGCGCCACCGGAAATATCGAGGGCCTCGAGCGGGTGCGCTTCACCTCCCCGCACCCCGCCGAGTTCACCGACGACGTCATCGAGGCCATGGCCGAGACGCCGAATGTCTGCCCGCAGCTGCACATGCCGCTGCAGTCCGGGTCGGATCGCGTGCTCAAGGCCATGCGCCGCTCGTACCGCAGCGCCAAGTTCCTCGGCATCATCGAGAAGGTGCGCGCGGCCATGCCGCACGCCGCCATCACCACCGACATCATCGTCGGCTTCCCGGGCGAGACCGAGGAGGACTTCCAGGCCACCCTGGATGTGGTGCGGCAGGCGCGTTTCACCAGCGCCTTCACCTTCCAGTACTCCATCCGGCCCGGCACGCCCGCGGCGACCATGCCCGATCAGCTGCCGAAGGAGGTCGTGCAGGAACGCTACGACCGTCTCATCGCGCTGCAGGAGCAGATTTCGCTGGAAGGCAATCAGGCGCTGATCGGCTCGACCGTCGAGCTGCTGGTCGCCGAGGGCGCCGGCAAGAAGAACGACAAGACCGCGCGCATGTCCGGTCGCGCCCGCGACGGCCGGCTCGTGCACTTCCGCCCGCCGGTGGATCCGGCTCCCTGCAACGAGATCCGGCCCGGCGATGTGATCACCGTCGACGTCACCGGTGCGGCACCGCACTACCTCATCGCCGACGGCGAGGTGCTCACCCACCGCCGCACCCGTGCCGGGGACGCGCACGAGCGCGGCGTCACCCCCAAGACCGCGCCGATCGGCGTCGGCCTGGGCCTGCCGCGCATCGGCGTGCCGGTCGTGGTGGAGACCGCGGCCGCGGGCTGCGGCCCGGCCTGCGGCGAGTAGGGCCCGGCCTGCGGCGCGGCCTGCGGCGAGTAAGGCCCGGCCTGCGGCGAGCGTCCGGCCCGCGGCTACCGCGCCGGTCGGCGCCACCTCGGGCGGCGAATGGTGGGGTCGCTGTCAACTACACAGCGTCATAGGGCAGGATCGCTGGGGTACGTGCGAGGGATCGATCCGTCACGGGTACTCCTCGCACACCGCCTGACCACATCCCGGCGCGGGAGCGCTAGCCGTCAGCAAGGATCTCGAGTGGTATGACCGAGCAGCAGCCCACCGGCCCGGACGAGCCTCGTGACCGGCCGGAGCATCCGGAAGACGAAGCAGCACAATCGGAACCGGCGTCGGAACCGACGCCCGAGGCGAACGAGGAGAGCATGCAGGCCGCCGAGAACAGTCAGGACTTCGAGCAGTTCCGCGCGGACCTCGAGGCCGTCGAACGCAAGATCGCCGGCGAGATCGACCCGGGCGTGCGCGCCATGGTCGTGGCCGGTTCGGTGTTCGTGCTGCTCGCCTCGCTGGTGCTACCGCACGCGGGCAAGACCCGCGGTTTCGACGTGCTGCTGTACGACACGGTCGCCCAGGCCGACCACATCGGCCTGCCCTCGCGGGTCTTCGTCTGGTTCGTCGTCGTGTTCGGCATCGGGTTCTCGGTGCTGGCGCTCATCACCCGCCGCTGGCTGCTGGCCTGGATCGCGGTCGCGGGGTCGGCCATCGGCAGCGTGTTCGGCGTGCTGTCCATCTGGCACCGCCAGACCCCGGGCCTGGGCAACTACCACGGTGCGGGCCCGGGCATCGGCCTGATCGTGGCCACTATCGCCATCGTGGTGCTGACCTTCCACTGGGTCCGGGTGGTGTGGGCGCGCACCTCCGTGCAGCTGGCCGCCGAGGAACAGCGCCGCCTGGCCGAGGCCAAGGCCGAGGAACAGCAGCGCCGCCGCCTCTTCGGCGAGGACTGAGCAATCGACCCAGGCCCGGTGGCAACCGAATGCGGTTGCCACCGGGCCTTTTCGTGCCACGGGCGAGGTCAGGCGGCGGCGCGGTCGGGGCGGTAGGCGAGGCCGGCGACCATGGCCGCCAGGCCCGCTGCCACCATGTAGAACCAGCCCGCGCGGAACTCGGTCATGGTGCGGTGAGCGGTGTCGCCGAGGATGGCGGTCAGGATGGCGACGCCGAGGGCGGAACTGGTCTGGCGGGCCATCATCAGAGTGCCGGAGCCGAGCGAGATCTGGTCGGCGGGCAGCAGGGTCGAGGCGCCGAACAGCGGCGGTTGCAGCAGCGCGGTGCTGGCCCCGGCCAGGATCGCGCCCGGAACCATCACCACCGCATAGGAATTCGAGAAGCCGCTGGCCAGCACCCACCAGGCGCAGCCCAGTGCGATGGCCGCCCCGCCCAGCGCCGCCGAGGCGCGCGCCCCGACCAGCGCGACGAAGCGGCCGGACAGCGGCGACAGCAGCAGGCAGCTGATCGGCATGGCCGCCACGCCCAGGCTGGCGCGCAGGGTCGAATACCGCCATTCCTCGGTCATGAACAGCGTGGCCTCCAGGATCATGGCGGCGAAGGCCAGGTAGTAGCAGAAGACCCCGAGGGTGGCGGTGCGGAACAGGCGGTGCCGCAACACGATCGGGCTCACCACCGGGTCCGGGTGGCGGCGGACGTGGCGGACGAACACGGCCGTCAGGGCGAGGGCGGCGACCAGGCAGCCCAGGGTGCCCGGGGCGGTGTAGCCCCAGTCGGTGGCCTGCACGAACACTGTGGTGAAGGCGGCGGTGGCCCCGAGGATCAGCGCCGCGCCCAGCAGATCCAGCCGCCGGTTGGCGCGCTGCTGGATATCGGGCAGCACGCGCAGCCCGAAGGCGAAGGCCACCACCGTGAACGGCACGTTCAGCAGGAAGATCCAGCGCCAGCCGGCCTGCAGCAGCAGTCCGCCGATGACCGGGCCGCTCGCGCCGCCCGCCGCGGCGATCGCGGTCCAGATGCCCATGACCGTGGCGTGCTCGCGCTTCGGGAACACCGGCAGCACCAGGCCGAGCCCGGTCGGGATGAGCAGGGCCGCGGCCGCGGCCTGCAGCACGCGGGCCACGATCAGGACGGCCAGGTTCGGAGCGATGCCGCAAGCGATGGACGCCAGCCCGAAAAGCGCTATGCCGAGCAGGAATCCGCGTTTGCGGCCGGTGTCGTCGGCGAACCGGCCGGCCGGAACCAGTAGGGCGGCCATGACGATGGTGTACGCGTTCAACGTCCACGACACCGCGCCGGTCGAGGCGTAGCCGAAGGACTGCTGGAGCGCCGGGAAGGCGACGATGACCGCGAACAGATCCAGGATGGCCAGGTACTGGGCGATCGCGGCAATCGCCAGCACCCGCCATCGGCGCGGGTCGAGAGCCGTATCCGGTTGGGGGAGTGCGGTTGTGGCGTCGGTCGTCGTGGTCATGTCTTCGACTATGCGAAGCGGTGGCACGATCCACGAGTGGCAGGAATGCCACACTGCGCTAGATTTCTGACACGCTGCGGCGTTAGATTCGAGTCATGGAATCGACCGGTCCCGGAACCCTGGCCGTCGCCGTCGCACCCGGCATGCCGATCTTCGAGGTGGCCATCCCGTACCAGGTCTTCTACGAGCCGCCCCTCGGCGTCGACCCCGCCGCCTGGTACGACTTCCAGCTCTGCGGCCCGCGCGACACCGAGCACGCCACGCTGCGAGATCCCTTCGTGGCCTTGACCGATCACGACTACGACGACCTGATCCGTGCCGACACCGTGATCGTCCCGTCCACCCCGAACGTCCGCGAGGACCCGCCCGCCGACCTGGTCGAGGCGGTCCGCGCCGCCTACCAGCGCGGCGCCCGCATCGCCTCGCTGTGCACCGGCGCCTTCGTGCTGGCCGCCGCGGGCCTGCTCGACGGCCGCCGCATGACCACCCACTGGCGGCACATCGCCGCCCTGCGCGAGCGCCACCCCCACCTCGACATCGACCCCGGCGTGCTCTATATCGACGACGGCCGCATCCTCACCAGCGCCGGCACCATGGCCGGCATGGACCTGTGCATCCACCTGATCCGCAAGGACCTCGGCTCCCGGGCCGCCAATGCCGCCGCCCGCTACCTGGTCGTGTCCCCACACCGCGCCGGCGGCCAGGCCCAATACCTGCAGTCCCCGGTCCCCGCCCAGCCCACCGACACCGGCCTCGCCACCACCCTCGAATGGGCTCTCACCAATCTCGAACACCCCTTGACCGTCGCGGACCTCGCCGGCCACGCCAACCTCAGCGAGCGCACCCTGGCCCGCCGTTTCCACGCCGAACTCGGCGGCACCCCGCTTCAGTGGCTGCTCACCCAACGCCTGATCCGAGCCCGCGAACTCCTCGAACTCACCGACCTCCCCGTCGACGTCGTCGCCGCCCGCTGCGGCCTCGGCACCGCCGCCAACCTCCGCACCCACTTCAACCGCGAAGTAGGCCTCCCCCCGAGCGAATATCGCCGCTCGCACCGCCCCACCCGCCACGAGATCATCACCGAACCCGCCCCGGCCCAGCTCAACTGAAGCCACGGCCGAGGATGGCCGGGCCGGCGCACCAAACATGGTGGGCCACAACCAGATCCGGCATCGTCCCGCCGGAGGGTGTTCTGGGCCGGTCGACCCGATCGGTCGTGCCGGTGGTCACCGGGTGCGCGATCAGCGTTTCGCGGCTCGGCGCCATGCACCGAGCCTGATCACGACCGCACACCCCCGGTGCTGATCGCCTGGGCCACAAGGGAACCCAGGCGGTCGGCTCAGCGCTGGCTGACCGCGCCCTCGGCGGCCTCGGCCCACTCGCGCCACTGCTTGGCCTGCTCCAGGGCCTTCTCCGCGTCGCGGGTCTTGCCGGCGGCCTGGGCCTTGGCGGCCTGCTCCTCGAACTGGGCGACGCGCTCGCGGAACTGGGCGGCGCGGGCCATGGCCTCGGGGTCGGTGCGGCGCCACTGGGCGTCGACGGCCTCGCGGACCTTCTTCTCGATGGCGCGCAGCCGCGATTCCAGATCGTGCATGCGCTCGCGCGGGACCTTACCGATGGCGTCCCACTTCTCCTGCAGCTCGCGCAGGGCGCTGCGGGCGGCGTCCAGGTCGGCATCGGGGTTGATGTGCTCGTAGGCGTGCAGCAGCGCTTCCTTGGCGGACGCGTTCTCCTCGAACTCGTGGTCGCGTTCGCTGGCGGCGGCATTGCGGGCGGCGAAGAAGACATCCTGCGCGGCCTTGAATCGACGCCACAGCTGCTCGTCGGCCTCGCGCGGGGCGCGTCCGGCGGCCTTCCACTCGGTCAGCAGATCGCGGAAGACGGCCGCGGTGCCGGACCAGTCGGTCGAACCCGACAGCTCCTCGGCGCGGACACAGAGCTCTTCCTTGCGGCCCTTGGCGGCGGCACGCTCCCGGTCGAGTTCGGCGAAGTGAGCGCCGCGGCGGCGGTTGAAGGCCTCGCGGGCCTTGGAGAAGCGCCGCCACAGCGCGTCGTCGACCTTGCGGTCCACGCCGCGAATGGTCTTCCACTCGTCCAGGATCTCCCGCAGCCGGTCACCGGCGACCTTCCACTGGGTGGAGTCGTTGGCGATCTGCTCGGCCTCGGCGGCCAGGGCTTCTTTGCGCTCGGTTTGCTCGTGCCGGGTGCGTTCCTTCTCCTCCTTGGCGTGCGCGGCCGCCTCGTCGGAGTGTTCGATGATGGCCTGCAGCCGGGCCGTCAACCCATCGATATCGCCGATGACCGCCGCAGTCGGCAACGTTTCGGCAATCGCAATGGCGGCGGTCTTGGTCTTGCGGGCATCGGTGCCGGCGGCAAGCCGGGCCTCGAGCAAGGCGACCTCGGTGGCCAGATCGTCGTAACGGCGGCCGAAGTGGGCCAGACCCTCGGCGGCGTCACCGGCCTGCCAGGAGCCGATGACACGTTCGCCGTCGGCGGTCTTGACCCAGGCGGTGCCGTCGTCGTCGACCCGTCCCCACTGGCTGGGGTCGCTCACGCTCGGTACGACGACCGGATGCGGATGGTGCGCCGCCGCGCCGGGCGTGGGCTTGACGGCATGGGGTTTGGGGGATTCGGGTTTGCGGCGCGGGCCCCCAGGACGGGGTGCGGTGGCGGCCGCCGGTGATGGCTTGGCGCCCTCGCTCGGGGTGGGCATCGGCGCGCCGGGCTTGGGCGTCGGGGTCGACTCCGGGTGGGTAGCCTTCTCGTTTCCGTTGTTGTCGGTCATTGCTCCTCGTCCCTGCCGCGCGTCACGGCTGCCTGGTTACGCCCTAGCTCATCGGTCTAGCTCATCCCATTCAACCAGGCTGAGATGGGAAATGCTGTCTTTGAGCCCGCTTCGGCGGCGCGGCGATCGGTGGGGGTGGGGCTGGTGAGGTGCGTTAGCGCTACGGTTGTCGGCGTGTTCTGTGTTGCGTCACTGGTCCCTTCGCCGCCCGTGCTGGTGCCCGAACTCGGGGGCGCGGCCGGTGCGTCGGCCGAAGGAACGATCGCGGAGCTGCGAGCTGCGGTGTTGCGGGCCGCGGGGGAGTTGGCGGCGCGCGCGTCGCGGTGGATCGTGGTCGGCGTGGCGGAGCCGGAGGAGGGTTCCGGGGGCGGCGATTCCGGCCGCGTGATCGGTTCCGATGCGGTGGGCACATTCCGGGGATACGGGGTGGACCTGTGTGTCGGTTTGTCCGGGGTGGTTGCCGAGCGTGTCGCGGACCCGATGCTGCCGCTGCCGGCCTTGATCGCGGGCTGGCTGCGCGAGCAGGTCGCGCCGGAGGTCACCGCCGAATGCCGTCTGATCTCGGCCGATGCCGCCGCCGACGAGAGCCTGACCTTCGGCCGGCTGCTGCGGGCCGACCTCGACGCCGAGCCGGAATCGATCGCGGTGCTGATCGTCGGCGACGGCGCGGCAACCCTGTCGCTCAAGGCCCCCCGCTATCTGGACGAGCGCGCCGCCGGCGTGCAGGAGGCCATCGACCGGGCGCTGAGCGCGGGGGACCGGCAGGCCCTGGCCGCCCTGGACACCCGCCTGTGCGCCGAGATCGAGGTGCAGGGCCGTCCCGCCTACCAGGTGCTGGCCGGACTGTTCGCCACCGATGCCGCCGACCCCGACGTCGAAACCCTCTACGCCGCAGCCCCGTTCGGCGTCGCCTACCACGTCAGCGTGTGGCGTCCGCGTGCGCGCGGCGGAGCCGTCACATGACCCGGCCCATCGCCGTGGTCGGCCCCACCGCCACCGGGAAATCCGATCTGGCCCTGGATCTGGCGCAGCGGCTCGACGGCGAGATCGTCAATATCGACGCCATGCAGCTCTACCGCGGCATGGACATCGGCACCGCCAAGCTGCCGGTGTCCGAACGCCGCGGCATCCCGCACCACCAGCTCGACGTCCTCGACATCACCGAGACCGCCACCGTCGCCTCGTATCAGACGGCGGCCCGCGCCGATGTGGAGGCCATCATGGCGCGCGGGCGCACCCCGGTCATCGTCGGCGGATCCATGATGTATGTCCAAGCGCTGCTGGATGATTGGGATTTCCCGGCCACCGACCCGGAGATCCGCGCCAAGTGGGAGGCGGTGCTGGCCGATCGTGGCACCGTCGCCGTACACGAGGCATTGAAGCGGGCCGATCCCGTGGCCGCGCAGACCATCCTGCCCACCGACGGCCGCCGCATGGTGCGCGCGCTGGAGGTGGTGGAGCTGACCGGTGAGCCGTTCGCCGCCTCGGCGCCCCGGATCGGTGAACCACGGTGGGGGACGGTCATTATCGGCGTCGATCGCGACACGGCCGAGTTGGATGCCCGCATCGAGGTGCGCACCGCGACCATGTTCGAGTCCGGTCTCGTCGAGGAGGTCGAGGGCCTCGTCGCGCTGGGCCTGCGCCACGGCCAAACCGCCCGGCGCGCCATCGGTTACGCGCAAGTCCTCGATTTCCTGGACAACGAATACGAGCTGAACGAAGCTCAGGAGCGCACCTTCATCGGCACCCGGCGCTATGTCCGGCGACAACGTTCGTGGTTTCGTCGAGACCAGCGGGTGCGATGGGTGGACGGCGCGGATCCCGCCTTGGCGGATACCGCGCTGGCCCTCGTCAACTCCTCACCGATGAGGGACGAACAGGAACCCCAGTGACGCGTCGCGCGAACACTCGCACCGCGGCGGTTCAGGTGTGGCAGGCCTACCTGACCACCCGTGCCGCCCGGATCCGGGACAATCGATTCCTGGTGCAGGGCATACGGCCCATCAGTCGCGCCCTCGAACGCCGTTGGCCGCTGGAGACTCTCGTGTACCGGCTACCCGAGCCGTCGCCGTGGGCGCGGCAGGTGCTCGATTCCAGCGGCGTACCCGGTGTCGGGCTGGTGCCGGAGGTGATGGCCGGGCTGGCCGAACCCGGTGAGCCGGTGCCGGAACTGGTGGCGGTGGCGGTGACCCAGCGGCCCGAGCTGGAGGATTTCGCGCCGGGCACGCCGGAGGATCCGGCCACCGTGGTGGTCATCGACCGGCCCGCGTCGGCGATCCGGCTCGGGGCGCTCATCCGTTCGGCGGCGGCGTTCGGCGTGGGCGGGGTGATCGTGACCGGTTCCGGCGTCGACCACTACGACCCGCAGAGCGTGCGCGCCTCCGACGGCGCGCTGTTCGCCGTCCCCGTGCTGCGCGCCTCGGGCCCGGCGCAGGTGGGTACCTTCCGGGACCGGCAGCGGGCCCGCGGCGTCGCCACCCGTATCGTCGGTAGTGACGACCACGGCGGCCTGGCCCTCGACGACGCCGAGTTCGACGGCGGCACCGTCCTGGTCCTGGGTGACGAGAGCGAATCGCTCGCCCCCGCCTGGCGGCAGGTGTGCGACGAGCTGATCTGCATCCCGACCGACGGCACCCTCGGTGCGCCCGCGGCGGCCGCGGTGGCCCTCTACGAAATATCCCGGCAGCGCCGGGCGCTACGGTGAGGACTATGACGAGCGAGAACAGCGCCGCTGACATCGAATTCAGCAAGGGCCACGGCACCCAGAACGATTTCGTGGTGCTGCCCGACCCGGACGCGTGGCTGGAGCTCACGCCGTCCCGGGTCGCCGCGTTGTGCGACCGGCAGCGCGGGCTCGGCGCGGACGGGGTGCTGCGGGTCGCGCGCGCGGGCGCGCTGATCGAAACCGGTGTGCTGGCCGCGCTGCCCGAGGGCGTCAGCGCCGGGGACTGGTTCATGGACTACCGCAATGCGGACGGATCCATCGCCGAGATGTGCGGCAACGGGGTGCGCGTGTTCGCGCATTACCTGGTCGCGACCGGGATGGAGCAGAGCGCGGAATTCGTGGTCGGTTCGCGCGCGGGCGCGCGGCCGGTGGTGGTGCACCACGCCGATCCCGTGCACGGCGAGGTGACCGTGGCCATGGGCCGGGTGAAGACGCTCGGCGTCTCGACCGCGACCGTGAGCGGACGCGAATTCACCGGCCTCGGCATCGATGTCGGCAATCCGCACCTGGCCTGCGTGGATCCGGAGCTGACCACGGCTTCGCTCGCCGAACTGAACCTCGAGCAGCTGCCGGGCTTCGACCACACCCTGTTCCCGAACGGCGTGAACGTCGAGATCCTCACCGCGCTGGCCGTCGGCTCGGACGGTGAGCGGGGCGTCGACATGCGCGTCTACGAGCGCGGCGTCGGCGAAACCCGTTCCTGCGGAACGGGAACCGTGGCCGCGGCGGCCGCCGCCCTGGCCCGCGACGGCTTCGACCTGGCCTCCGATGCCGGGCATGTGAAGGTCCGCATTCCCGGCGGCGTGGTGACCGTCGGCATCGAGAACGGGGCGGCCTGGCTGCGCGGCCCGTCGGAGCTGGTGGCGACGGGCCGCCTTGCGGCCAAGTGGTGGCAGGACGCGTGACCCGCTGATCACGCCGCAGTGGTACCGAGCGCCGCGTCGGCGGCAGATTCGAGTGCCGGGTAGTCGGTGTAGCCCGCTGCGCCGCCGACGTACATCAGGTGTGCGTCGCGCACCGGGTTCAGCGGCGCACCGATCCGCAGGCGGTCCACCAGATCCGGGTTGGCCAGGAAGGACCGGCCCAGTGACACCAGGTCCGCGCCCGCCGCGAGCAGCGCGCGGGCTGCGGCGGCGCCGCCGTCGGCGGGCACCGGGGCGCCCCAGCCGAGGTTCGGATTGGCGATCAGCGTGGTCGGCCACAGGCTCCGAATCTGCTGAAAGAGAGCGCTTTCCGGGTCCGCGAACACCACGTGCAGGTAGGCCGGATGCCGCTGCGCCAGCGCCGCGACCAGTGCCGGGTACAGCTCGCCGGTATCGGTTTCGGCGATGCCGTTGACGGTGACACCGGGTGCGATCCGCACCCCGACCCGCTCCGCGCCGATGGCCGCGATCACCGCGTCCACCACCTCGAGGGTGAACCGGATCCGGTTCTCGATCGAGCCGCCGTAGGCGTCGGCGCGGTGATTGGTATTGCCCGACAGGAACTGGTGCAGCAGATAGCCGTTGGCGCTGTGGATCTCGACGCCCTCGAATCCGGCGGCTACCGCCGCGCGGGCGGCGGTCGCGAAATCGGCGATAGTGTCCCGGATTTCGACATCGGTGAGCTCGTGCGGAGTCACCGCCTCCTGCTGGCCGGACGGTGTGTGGATGGTCTCCGGCAGTGGGATCGGCGAGGGTGCGACCGGGGTCAGTCCGCTGTTGTCCGGGTGCCCGACCCGCCCGCCGTGCTGGAGTTGCAGGAACATCCGCCCGCCCGCGGCCCGCACCGAGTCGGTGACGCGCCGCCAGCCGGCGAGGTGCGAATCGGTGTAGAGGGCAGGGATGTTCGGGTAGGTCAGCCCGGCCGGGTTCGGGGTAGCCGCCTCCGCGATGATCAGTCCCGCTCCCGCGCGCTGCGTATAGTAGGTCGCCATGAGCTCGGTGGGGGTCCCGTCGGCGGCGGCGCGATTGCGGGTCATCGGGGCCATGACCAGCCGGTTCGGGAGTTCCAGCCGGCCGATCCGGCCGGTGCTGAAGAGGTCCGTGTTCGTCATGCCCGTAAGGTAGAACCTGACATTGATGTGAGGTGCAAGCCTCGGAATCCGGAGTGCCGCATGCGAATCGGTGAGCTGGCCAGACGCACCGGCGTGAGCGAACGATCGCTGCGCTACTACGAGGAGCAGGGTCTGCTCGTCGCCGCCCGCACCCCCGGGGGCCAGCGCGACTATCCGGACCTGGCCGTCGATCGTGTGATCCACATCCAGGAACTCTTCGCCGCCGGCCTCAACAGCAAGAAGATCTTCGAGATCCTGCCCTGCATGCGCGACACCGACGGCGGCGCGAACGAGCGAGCCACGCCCGAGCTCGTCGACGAGTTGGTCGCCGAACGCGATCGCATCGACCGCGCCATCGCCGACCTTCTGCGCTCCCGCGAAGTCCTCGACGATGTCATCTCGCGAGCCGGGGAACGCTTCGCCGTGAAATAACCGAATGCGGTCGTTCGTTGGGACGTGGGAACATGGAGGTGTATGAGTAAGCCAGAAACGTATCAGTTCACTCCCGCCGAAGACCTCGACGAGGAGATCAACGACGCCCCCGAGACCGGCCGCAACGGCTGGTCGGCCGCGCCGACGGTAGGTGAACTGCAGCTCGAGGACCGCAGTGCCCTGCGCCGTGTCGCGGGTCTGTCCACCGAACTCACCGACGTCACCGAGGTCGAGTACCGGCAGCTGCGCCTGGAGCGCGTGGTGCTGGTCGGCGTCTGGACCGAGGGTACGGCCGCGCAGGCCGAGGCGAGCATGGCCGAGCTGGCCGCGCTGGCCGAGACTGCGGGTTCGGAGGTGCTCGACGCGATGATCCAGCGTCGTGACCGCCCCGACAAGTCCACCTATATCGGCTCCGGCAAGGCCGAGGAGCTACGCGCCATCGTTCTCGAGTCCGGCGCCGACACCGTCATCTGTGACGGTGAACTGACCCCCGCGCAGCTGACCGCGCTGGAGAAGGTCGTGAAGGTGAAGGTCATCGACCGCACCGCGCTGATCCTGGACATCTTCGCCCAGCACGCCACCTCGCGCGAAGGCAAGGCGCAGGTCTCGCTCGCGCAGATGGAGTACATGCTGCCGCGGCTGCGCGGCTGGGGTGAGTCCATGTCCCGGCAGGCCGGTGGTCGCGCCGGCAGCAATGGCGGTGTGGGTCTGCGTGGTCCCGGTGAGACCAAGATCGAGACCGACCGTCGCCGCATTCGTGAGCGAATGGCCAAGCTGCGCCGCGAGATTCGTGAGATGAAGACCGCCCGTGACACCAAGCGCGCCAAGCGTTCGGAGAGCGGCATCCCGCAGGTGGCCATTGTCGGCTACACCAACGCGGGCAAGTCGTCGCTGATGAACGCGCTGACCGATGCCGGAATCCTGGTGCAGGACGCGCTGTTCGCCACCCTGGATCCGACCACCCGCCGCGCCGCCCTGGAGGACGGCCGCGAAGTGGTGTTCACCGACACCGTCGGTTTCGTGCGCCACCTGCCCACCCAGCTGGTCGAGGCGTTCCGGTCCACCCTGGAAGAGGTGACGGGCGCCGACCTGCTGCTGCACGTGGTCGACGGCTCCGATCCGCTGCCGGATCAGCAGATCAAGGCGGTCCGCGAGGTCATCACCGACGTGCTGCGCGAGTCCAAGCTGCCCGCGCCGCCGGAGTTCCTGGTGGTCAACAAGATCGACGCGCTCGATCCGCTGGAGCTGACCCAGCTGCGTGGCTGGCTGCCGGACGCGGCCTTCGTCTCCGCCCGCACCGGCGAGGGCCTCGACCAGCTCCGTGACCTCCTGGGCCAGATCCTCGGCGGCCTGGATGTCGAGGTCAGTGTCCTGCTGCCGTACACCCGCGGCGATCTGCTCGCCCGCATCCACGCCGACGGCAAGATCCTCAGCTCCGAGCACGAGGAGTCCGGCACCCGGGTCCACGCCCGCGTCCCGGATGCTCTCGCCGGCCAGCTGACCGAGTTCGCCCACGCGGGCGGCTCGCCCAACGGCTCGCAACCGTCCTGACCCGCCCGGCCGGAGGTATCCGACTACCTCCGGCTGTGGCGTGTCCGGCGTCATCGCCGGGCTCAGCTCCTCGCCTGTCGCCGCTCCGCACGGTGCCGCCCCGCCCGTGCGCGGCGAGCGGCGGAACTCCTGATGTCTTCGACGAGGCAAGCGGCGAGCAATATTCCGCCCAAAACGGTCATCAGCGACAAAACCCAAGCATCCCAAGGCATTACGACTCCCACTGTTTCTTCGGATTGCGAATGAACCTGCGGTCGAATCTGATTTGCTGACGCTCTGTGATAAGTAGACATCCAAACGCGTTGCCGGAGTGAGTCCCTCGCGGACATTTTACGAAATACGATGAAAGTCCGTCTCGGCGATGTCCGCGGCGGACATTTCCCTGATAGCGAGGCTGAGAAATGACTGAATTGACGGTCTCTCGCATGGATTTCGGGAACTTCATGCGCGGAGTACGTGAAGACGCACATCAGACGCTGCTCGCCGCCGCGGCGGGCCTCGAGGTGTCCCGCCAGGTCATCATGCGAATGGAGGAGGGAAGTCCCACCAAGCTCACCGGGCCGCTGATCGCGAAGGAGTACGCGCTGTGACGAAACTCCCGCCGACCGGCACGTGGTACAAGTCGAGTAGGTCGGATGCCGCCAAACAGTGCGTCGAGGTTTTTCTCGGCGATGGGAAGGTGGGCGTCCGCGACTCGGAAGCGGTAGGCCCGGAACTCTGGTTCCCGGAGGAGGCTTGGCGGTCCTTCATCGACAGCCGGGTGTGGGATCGCTGATATCCCCAGACCGGACGGGCTCAGGACCTGGTCGAAGCGTCCTGCCCGCCGTCTACGCGGGCATTCGATGCGGCGACTCGTGCCAGGCTCACGACAACTCCGGCGACTCCGGCCCCGACACCCCACCGGCCACCACATCGGTCGCCCAGTGCGCCCCCAGATAAGCCATCGCGACACTTTCGCTGATTACCTGTGTCGAATGGTGCGCGTTCCGTACTCGGCCGCGTCTTGGTTCGGGTGCGGATCAGCGTGGACAGGCGGCGGCCACCGCGACCCAGGCGAAGTCGAGCTCTGGCAGCCTGCCTGAACATCGGTGCGCGGCGGCTCAGGGCAGCATCACGACTTTGCCGGTGGCCTGGTTGTTTTCCATGTATCGATGGGCGGCGGCGATCTCGTCGAGCCGGAAGATGCGGTCGATGGTGGGGCGGTAGGCGCCGGATTCGATGTCATGGATGATCCGTTGCAGCACAGGCGTCCCCGCGTCGCCTTCGCGGTTCTTGCTGTGGAAGGCCGTGAGTCTGGTGCCGGAGGGGATCATCGCGATCGGTTCGAAATCGGAGATGAGCCATCCGCTGAGCGAGCCCGACACACAAACCGTGCCGCCGCGCCGGACCAGGTGGAGCGAGTCCACGGCGGTGCGGGCGCCGACCAGGTCCAGAACGTAGTCCGGGCCGTCGGGCCAGATCGCGTGCACGCTCGCGGCCAGTGATTCGCCGTCGTCGATGAGGACATGGTCGACGCCGGTCGCCCGCAGGGCGTCGATCCTGCTGGGCTTCCGCGTCGTTGTCGCGGTCTCGATGCCGTGGCCGACGGCGATCGACGCGGCGGCCATGCCCACCGACGAGGTGCCGCCGCGAATCAGCAACCGGCCCTTGGTATCCGGCTCGATTCCCAGCGCGTCGAGCGAACCCTGGGCGGTCAGGTAGGACTCGGGGAGGGCGGCCAGGATCTCCCACGGCAGGGTGGTGGTGATCGGCATCAGGAGGGAGTTCGGCAGGAGGGCGTACTCGGCGTAGCCGCCGTCGAAATCCCGGCCCATCTCGCCCATGACCGCGGCGACGGTCGTGCCCTCCAGGAGCGCGGAATCGGTTGAGGTGGCGATGATCCCGACGCATTCGATGCCGAGTACCCGCGGGAAGCGCACGCTGGGGGAGTGTCCCTGGCGAGTCCGCAGCTCCGACCGGTTCAGGCCCGCGCCCTTCACCTGCACCAGGCTCCAGCCCTCCCGGACCTCGGGGATCGGCAGGTCGCGGATTTCCAGAACCTCGGGGTCGCCGGCCCGGCCGCAGATCGCCGCTCGCATAGTCGTATTCACTCGCGTCATCGTGTTCATGCATTCACTGTCGACGACCGGCAGGCTGGCGGGCTACCGATAGAATGCCAAGCTATGCCCGATAGCCGCCAACCTCTCGAGTCGCGGCTGTGGCCGTCCGGCGGAGCCCACCTCTGGTCGTCGGGCGCGGCGAGTTCGGCCGATTCCCATTCACGTGGGCACCTGGTGTACGCGGCGCGCGGCGTGCTGTCGGTGCACACCGAACACGGCACCTCGATCGTCCCGGCCAATCGAATCGCCTGGACGCCAGCGGGATTCACGCACTACCACCGCGCGCACGGCCGCACCGACATGCGGATCGTCTTCCTGCCGCCCGCGCTCGCCGGGCTGATACCGGACCATCCCGCCGTGTTCCTGGCCTCCGATCTGGCCCGCGCGGTCGTGCTCGCGCTCACCGGCACCCGCGAGTACGACCGCGCGGCGCGTGCCCGCCTGCATCGTGTCCTCGTCGACGAACTGCGCGAAGCGCGCGAGCAGCCACTGCAACTGCCGGAGCCCCGCGATGATCGGCTGCAGGCCCTTGCGCGGACGCTGTACGAAAACCCCGGGGACAACAGCTCATTGGCGGATCTCGGCCGCGCGGTCGGAGCCGGCTCCCGCACCCTGAGCCGGCTGTTCCGCAACGAACTCGGCATGACCTTCTACGAGTGGCGCACCCAGGTGCGGGTCTATCACGCCCTCGTCCTCCTCGCCGACGGCCATGACACGACACAGGTCGCGCACGCGTGCGGGTGGTCGAATCCCAGCGGCTTCATCACCGCTTTCACGGCCCTCGTCGGCACCACCCCCGGCCGCTATCGAATCGCCCACCAGCAGAAGGCCGCTCGATAGCCGGCGGACTCAGACCTCCAGGCCGGCGGTGAGGGTGGCCGGGTCGGGGCCGATCCGATTGCCTCGGTCGACCCCGTCGATGCGGGCCAGCTGGCCGGGCGTCAGCTCGAAGGAGAAGACGTCGAAGTTCTCCCGGATGCGGGACGGGGTCACCGATTTCGGGATCACCACATTGCCGAGCTGCAGATGCCAGCGGATGATCACCTGTGCCGGGGTCCGGCCGGTTTCCTCCGCGATCTCGACGATGGCCGGATCCTTCAGATCCGCGCCGCGACCGAGCGGACTCCAGGCCTCGGTCACGATGTGGTGCTCGGCGTGGAAGGCCCGCAACTCGGGCTGCGCCAGGTGCGGGTGCAGTTCGATCTGGTTCACCGCCGGGGTTTCGCCGGTCTCGTCGATGACACGCTCGAGGTGATCGCGATTGAAGTTCGAGACGCCGATCGACCGGATCCGGCCCTCGGATTTCAGGGTCTGGAAGGCCCGGAACGTATCGACGAACCGACCGGCCTGCGCCACCGGCCAGTGAATGAGATACAGGTCCAGATAGTCCATTCCGAGCCGCGCCATGCTGGCGTCGAAGGCGCGCAGGGTGGAGTCGTAGCCCTGTTCGGAGTTCCACAGTTTGGTGGTGAGGTAGACCTGCTCGCGCGGCAGCCCGTACTCGCGGATGGCGCGGCCCACCTCGACCTCGTTGCCGTAGATCGCGGCGGTATCGATACTGCGGTAACCGGTTTGGAGAGCCGCGGTGACGGCGTCGAACGCCTCCGCGTCGGCGACCTGGAACACTCCGAAACCGAGCGCCGGAATCGCGTGTCCGTCGCTCAGGACGATCGACGGCACTGTGCTGCTGTCGCTGTGGAAGGTCATGCCCATCGACTATAGGGCCCGATCGGTCAGGGCTGCGGGCGTACGGTCAGGATCTGCTGGGCGTAACCGACCGCGCCCCGGACGTCGTGGAGAACGGTGCTGGTCAGCCCTTGCCCGGTGTGGCCGAAGGTGACCGTCGTATCGAGGCCGGTCCACTCGCCCTCCGGCTGCCGGTAGAGGTGGATGGTCAGGTCCAGGTTCGGGAACATCCACTTGGTGGGCTCCTGCCGGACCGCGATGCCGTTGGCGGTGTCGACCAGTGCGATGTAGGAGGCGAGAGCCTCGGATTGCTCGCCCGCGACCAGGTCGAGGGAGGTGGTGATCCAGGCCGTGGTGCGGCCGGGCTGTGGGATACCGACCGGCCGGGTGTCGATGGAGGCGATGTAGCCGCCCGACCAGAGCGAACCGAGCTCCCAGGACTCCAGCTCATCGGGCGCGGGCAGCTGGTCCGGTTCGCCGCCCGCGACGCTGTCGGTGTCCTGGACGCTCAGGAACCAGGCCCGGGCACTCACCACGCTGCGGCCGCCGATGGTCACCGTGGCCTGCACCAGCTCGATGGTGCGGCCGGGCCGGACGGTCTCGACGCGAATCTCGAACTCCTCGAACCCGATCCGGCCGAGGATGTCGAAGCTGATGCGGCTCAGCACCAGACCCGGGCGATCGGCGCGGGCGCGCAGGATCTCGTGCACGATCAGACCGCCGACCGGGCTGAAGTGCTGTTCGTCGTCGGCCCACGCGCCGCCCGCGTGGCGGGTGGGGACGAATCGGTGTTCGCCGACTCTCCGGAAGTAGCTGGACTCGGGTGCGCTCGTCTCCGTCACATTTCCCAACCTACGGGTCGAGTTTTGATCTGGCTAGTCGGTAAACCATCTTTGTGGTCGGAACAACCGACCCGAGCGCCGCCTATGATCGAGCGATGACTTCGACCGTGGACGCGGACGCCGCCCCCGCCGGGCGCGCGGCACGCCGGCGTGACCGCCGCAAGGCGGAGATGATCGCGACCGCGCTGCAGATCCTGTCCAGCAGCGGCTATCAGGGCATGCGGTTCGAGGACGTCGCCGAGCGCACCGACATCGCGAAAGCCACGCTGTACCACTACTTTCCGAGCAAGGACGCGCTGGTGTCCGCGGCCCTGGAGAAACTCACCGCCGATGTCCTGACCAGCCTCCGCGCGGCCCTGGACACCGCCGCCGACGCGCCGCCCGCCGAGCAGCTGCGGGTCCTGATCGCGGCCCAGCTGCATGTGCTGACCGTGCTGTATCCCGAGGTCGGCAAGCTCTTCTCGTTCCCCGCCCCCTGGCCGAGCGAGCACTCCGAGGCCATCAAGACCATGCGCCGCCGCCACGACCGCCTCTTCCGCGAGGTCATCGACCGCGGAATCGATTCCGGCGCCTTCGACTGCCCCGACCCCGCGGTGGCCCTGCACTGCCTGCACGGCATCCTCAACCACGCCTCCATCTGGCTGCGCCCCGAGGCCGACCCGGACCACCGCACCCGCGACGCGGTGGTCGACGAATCGCTCAGACTGTTCCTTCACGCCTGACCCATCGGCGTTGTCGCGTCCCACTCAGTTGGACGGTCGGACCGATTCGTGATGAATTCGGCCGAGCGGTTGCGAGTCTGAGGGGATATCCCATCAGAGTGGAGGGAGCAGCGGGATGGAGCCTGCGCCGACCCCGAACCCGCTGCGACTGTCCGAGCTCGGTGCCGATTCGACCGCGGTATTGCGCGTCATCGCGCACTTCGACGATTTCGACGAGTCCGCCGCCAATGCCGACACGGTCGTGCGAGCCGCAGCGCTGCTGGCCGAATGCGCGGTCGGGGCGAGCTGGCCATCCGGGACCCTGATCCGCTACGACGCCGCGGGCCGCCTGCTGCCCGCCACCGGCACACCCGCCGACACGGTCGGGACCGATCCCGCGGTCTGGCTGGAGCGACAGATGGTGCCGGCCGCGGCGCATCCGCTGGACGGCGTGGTGCTGGATCGGCTGCGGCATTGTCTGCGCGTGGCGTCGGTGCGGCAGGCGGCCAATCCGCTGCGGATGGATGATCCGGCACTGCTGGAAGTGGTGCTGTCGGAGAAGGAACGGCGTGAGGATCGCGTGCGGGCCATGCGATTGCTCGGGCTGGATCCGGCGCGGGCGACGCGGGTGCTGGCGGTGGCCGGGCCGGGCGCGGCGGACGCGGTGCGGATCATCGGCGAGCACGTGCCGATCCTGCGGCAGGCCGTGATCGGGGCGACGACCGCGGTGCTGGTCCAGGATTTCGCGCCGCCCGGTGGCGCCGGAGAGACCACGCGCCGCCCGGCTGTCGCTTCGGACCGGTCCGTGCCCGCTGCCGGGAACTCGACGGTGCCGGTCCCGACCGGGCCCGGGCGTCCGTCGATGGTCGACCGGGGACTGTCGGATATCTTGAATGCTGCTGTCGCGCAGTCGTTCCCGGCATCGCAGGCGGGCACGGGCGGGCCGTGGATCGGCGTGGGGGAGCGGTTGCCGGCGTTCGCGGCCGCCACCTCGTGGGAGCAGGCGCGCCGCGCGATGCGATTCGCGTCGTCGACCTGGCACGGGCGGCGGGTGATCGCGTTCGAGCGGTTGGGGGCGCTCGAGCTGCTGGCGGATCTGCCGGTGCAGCGGCTGCTGGGGATGGCGGATGTCATGCGGATCAACGAGTTCGCCGCCACCGAGGCGGGAGCGCTGGCCGTCGACACCCTCGAGGCGTTCTGTGTCTTCGGCACCCTGCGGCGCACCGCGGCCGAACTGCACTTGCACCACAGCACGGTGGCCGCGCGGATAGCGCAGGTCGAGGCGGTGATGGGCTGGGATGTGGACGAGGCGCTGGACCGGTTCACCGCCACCCTGGTGCTGACTGTCCGGCGCATGACGCTGTCCTCCGCGCAGTTGGCGGGCCGCATGCCGCCCGATCCGACAGGTGTCGGGTGCAGGCGCTGATACCCGCGACGGGCGGCGGGTGATCCGGGTCACGTCGGTCGGTGACGATCGGTGGGCACAACCGGTGCGGGAGAAGGAGATTCACACCATGGCGATTGTCGATCCGGCCAAGACCTGGGAGCTGCTCGAGCGGCGGCTGGCCGTCACCACCAACGAGCGCCACCGCCAGGTGCTCGGCATCGTCATCGAGCACATGAAGGCCGAGGCCGCCCCTGACCTGGACGGTCTGATGCGCACCCTGGTCGCGGAGCCGGACTACCACTTCTGGAACGCGGGCCAGGATGTCGGCCCGAAGGGCTGGGACACCGTGCACGCCTACTACTCGGCCTTCGTCGAGAGCAAGTCCAACATCCTGGAGTTCGAGCTGGACCGCCTGCTGGTGGACGACGACTGCGTGGTCACCGAGGGCTTCCTCAAGCAGATCTACCCGGGCGCCTACGCCGCCCAGATCGGCATCCCCGTCGACGATCCCGCCGCCGACTACCTGATCACCTTCCGCCAGCTGCTGCTGTGGCCGGTCGACGCGAACGGCCTGATCGTCGGCGAGGACTCCTACCACTCGGGCCCGGTGGAGATCCGCAAGCTGTCCTTCGACGAGCTGCCCAGGGAATACGTCGAACTCGTGCACCCGGCCGCCTGACAGCGGCGAGACTCGGCATATGGAAGGCGAATCGGACATGACGGACCTATCAGTGGCACCCCCGGCCGTGTCGGCGGAGACCCCGGCGGTGTCGCCGGAGCAACACCGGCGTCGCGCGGACATCGCGACCATGCTGCTCGACCGCCTCGGCGACGAGCGGCTCGGAGTGCGGACTCGCGACCGCGATTGGACCTGGGACGCGGTGGTGCGGGAGTCGGCGGCGCGCGCCGAACTGGCCCGGGAGCTGCGGCGCGACGGGCCCTTCCACATCGGGGTGCTGCTGGACAATGTGCCCGACTTCGTCTTCTGGCTGGGCGCCGCCGCGCTGGCGGGCGCGACCCTGGTGGGCATCAACCCGACGCGCGGAAACGCCCAGCTGGAGGCCGACATTCGCTACGTCGACTGCCAGCTGATCGTGACCGACGCGGCCGGGATGGCCCGCCTGCGCGGGCTCGACCTCGGCCTGGAACCGGAGCGGTTCCTGCTGGTCGACGATCCGGCCTACGCCGAGCGGATCGACGCGCACCGGGTCGAGCCCGCCGCCCACGCGGGCCCGGAGGCCTTGCTGCTGTTGCTGTTCACCTCCGGCACCACCGGCACCTCCAAGGCGGTCAAGTGCACGCAGCGCCGCCTGGCGGTGATCGCGTACGCGGCCACCGACAAGTTCGGTCACGTGCGCGAGGATGTCGACTACTGCTGCATGCCGCTGTTCCACGGCAACGCGATCATGGCGCTGTGGGCTCCGGCCCTGGCCAACGGTGCGACCGTCTGCCTCACCCCGAAGTTCTCGGCCTCCGGATTCCTCTCGGACGTGCGGTATTTCGGCGCGACCTTCTTCACCTATGTGGGCAAGGCGCTCGGCTACCTGCTGGCCACCCCGGCGAGTCCGCAGGACGCCGACAACACCCTGGACCGCGGTTTCGGCACCGAGGCGTCGGTGGCCGACCAGGCCGAGTTCCGCCGCCGCTTCGGGGCCGAGCTCTTCGAGGGCTACGGCTCCAGCGAGGGCCCGGCCCTGGCCGCCATCGACCCGGCGGCGCCGGCCGCGGCGCTGGGCCGTCCGGCCCATCCGGGGGTGGCGGTGGTGAATCCGGAGACCCTCGCCGATTGCGCGCGAGCGGAATTGGATGAATACGGTCGTGTATTGAATCCGGACGAATCGGTCGGCGAGATGATCGACAAAGCGGGTGCGCTCGTCTTCGAGGGCTATTACAAAAACGATGCCGCGGATGCCGAACGTTTGCGGAACGGTTGGTATTGGACCGGCGATCTCGGATATATCGACGCGGACGGATTCCTCTATTTCGCCGGACGTAAAGGCGACTGGCTTCGCGTCGACGGCGAGAACACCTCGACGCTGCTGATCGAACAGGTGATCCGACGGCATCCCGCGGTCATTGCCGCCGCGGTCTACGGCGTCCCCGACGCCCGCTCGGGCGACCAGGTGATGGCCGCCGTCGAGGTGGCCGACCCGGCCGCATTCGATGCCGCCGAGTTCGCCGAATTCCTCAGTGCCCAGGACGATCTCGGCAGCAAGGGCGCGCCCCGGCTGCTGCGGGTGTCAGGAAATCTGCCCGTCACCGGCTCCAACAAGGTGCTCAAACGCGAACTCCAGGAACAGCGTTGGCACACGTCCGAGCCGATCTATCGCTGGGTCGGTCGCGGTAAACCGGAGTACGACCTCTTTACCGATTCCGGCAAATTGGAACTCGAAGCCGAGTTCGTCTCATTCGGGCGCTCGAACCTGTTCTAACCCTGATTCGGTGACCTGCGCGGACTTTCGTTACGATGCCGTTATCGAAGGTTCTTGCAGGGAGGGTTTGTCTTGTCTCGTCATGACGATCAATGGTCCGACACCGAATCGCCCAGGGGGCTGACCGACGGCGCGCCACTGCACGTCGATCTCGCCGATGCCGATCGCCGCATCATCGATCTGCTCGTCGCCCCCTCGCGGGCCTGGTTCAGCCCGCGCTTCTACGGGATGGAGAACTTCCCGGAGCAGGGCCCGGTGCTGCTCGTCGGCAATCACAGCCTGGCGGGCGGCACCGACGCCCCGCTGCTCGCGCACGAGATTCTGGTACAGCACGATCGGCTGGTGCGGGGGCTCGCCGAGAATGTGCTCATCGATGTGCCGGGGCTGCGAGATGTGTTGCACCGCTGGGGAATCGTGCGCGGCAACCGCCACAATTGCACCACGCTGCTGGAGCAGGGCGAGGCCGTGGCGGTGTTCCCGGGCGGCGGCCGTGAGGCCATGCGCGGCAAGGGGCGGAAGTACCAGCTGCTGTGGGAGGGCCGCACCGGCTTCGCCAAGATGGCCATCGCGACCGGCGCGCCCATCGTCCCGATCGCCATGGTCGGCGGCGACGACATCTACGACATCGTCTTCGACGGCGATCACCCGGTCATGCTGCCGCTACGCAAGGCCGTCGAGGGCCTGGGCCTGCGCTCGAATCTGACGCCGCCGCTGATCCGCGGCCTCGGTCCGACGCTGGTGCCCAAGCCCGAGCGCTTCTACTACTCCCTCGGCACCCCGATCGACACCAGCCCGTGGCGTGACGCCGAGGATCTCGAGGCCGCCGCCACCGAGCTGCAGGCCGTGGTGAAGAAGGCCCTGGAAGGTGAACTGGACTTCCTGCTGGCCGAGCGCGACCGGGACCGGGGTCGCAGCCTGCTGGGCCGCACCCTGGGCCGCTTCGGCCTCTGAGCACCACCTGATTTCCCGGTAGGTTTACCGGGGTTCAGCAGCTCCGTTCCGCGACGTCAATGGCGACTGTCGCAGTTCGGACCACTTTCTTCTCCCGTGAAGTTAACCTCCGTTCGACTTTCGAGTACGGTAATGAGCACAGGCGATGGTGCCGATGTGGTCACTGTAGGAGGTTGGCGTGGAGCGCACTCTTTTCGAACCCGAACACGAGCTGTTCCGGGAGTCGTTCCGTAAGTTTCTCGATCAGCATGTGGCTTCCCAGCATGAGCAGTGGGAGCACGACGGCATCGTCGATCGCTCGGTCTGGCTGGAGGCCGGCAAGCAGGGGTTCCTCGGCATGGCCGTGCCGGAGGAGTACGGCGGTGGGGGTGTGCTGGACTTCCGCTACAACGCCATCGTGACCGAGGAGGTCACCAAGGGCTTCTACTCCGGCCTGGGTTTCGGTCTGCACAACGACGTGATCGCGCCCTACCTGCTGGAGCTGGCCAACGACGAGCAGAAGCGGCGCTGGCTGCCGGGCTTCTGCTCCGGTGAGATCATCACCGCCATCGCCATGACCGAGCCCGGCACCGGCTCCGACCTGCAGGGCATCAAGACCCGCGCGGTCAAGGACGGCGACGACTGGATCCTCAACGGCGCCAAGACCTTCATCACCAACGGCATCAATGCCGACATCGTGATCGTGGTCGCCCAGACCGACCCGTCGAAGGGCGCGATGGGTTTCTCGCTGCTCGTGGTCGAGCGCGGCATGCCCGGCTTCGAGCGCGGCCGCAATCTGGACAAGATCGGCCTCAAGGCGCAGGACACCGCCGAGCTGTCCTTCACCGACGTTCGTGTCCCCGGCAAGAACCTGCTGGGCACCGAGGGGCAGGGCTTCGTCCACCTGATGCAGAACCTGCCGCAGGAGCGCCTGTCCATCGCCGTCATGGCCGCCGCCGCCATGGAGGCCTGCCTGGACCTGACCTGCCAGTACGTGCGCGACCGCAAGGCGTTCGGCAAGCCGATCGGCGCCCAGCAGAACACCCGCTTCGTGCTCGCCGAGCTGGCCACCAAGACCACCGCCGTGCGTGTGTTCGTGGACCGCTGCATCGAACTGCTCAACGACCGGAAGCTGACCGTCGAGGAGGCCGCCATGGCCAAGTGGTGGTCGAGCGAGGAGCAGGTCGACCTCATCACCAAGTGCCTGCAGCTGCACGGCGGCTACGGGTACATGCGCGAGTACCCGATTGCCAAGGCGTACATGGACGCCCGCGTCCAGACCATCTACGGCGGCACCACCGAGATCATGAAGGAGATCATCGGCCGCAGCCTGAAACTCGCCTGATCAGAGGCGGTTTCTTGGATCACGGGATGGCCGCTGTCGGGTGAAAACGGACTCGATAGCGGCCCGCGTGTGGACGTCCTGGTCGGGCCACAGTGCAACGGCCGGAGGTCGGTCAGATGGTGACAGTGATGATGTCCTGGTGGATGTGGATGTCGATGGTTCCGTAGTCCTGGGCGCGGATGGTGCGCTCGATGATGTGCGCATTGTGTCCGCACAGGATGACGATGGCCAAGCTGGTCGAGTTCAGCACGTGCACTGCGGCATGATCAGAGATCGTCGAGTACCCCAGTTCGGGGATTTCGAGTGCGTTGATATTCCGCTCGAGGTCGGAGATCACCTTCATGCGCCTGTCTCTGTCCGATTTGCCGAGTGGGGTGGACGTGGCTTTCGGAACACCGGACCGGGGGTGGCATGACCGGAATCGGTTGGGGGTGATCACGAAATCCTCCCTGCTGACGAGTGGGGTACGGCGGCTCGATGCCTTACGGGTGCGTATGGGGACTGCCCTCGGTGGGCGTGCCGAGAATTCTGCTCACATGCCGCGCGACCGTAGGGACCAGTCGGTGATCGCGAATATCGGGCAGGGCGCGGTCGACGGGGGTGATGAGTGTGAGTGCCCGTGCGGCGGCGGCCAGCGCGTCGACAGTGACGTGGTTTGTGCCGTGTCCGGACAGTGCGCCGAGGAGCCCGGGTAGTGCCAGTGCGGCGAAGTGGAAGGGGTCGGTGGGAACCTGGACCGTGCGGGCGGGTACCGCCCATCTCGAGTCTTGTCCGGTCAGGTCGACTGTGATGTCATGGTCGACCATCAGCTTCCGGATTGCGGGCCCATGGAAGTCGTTGCCGCGCAACGCGGTGACGTCGGCCGCCCCGCATTCGAGCAGTGCCGCTGCCAGGTGCGGTGCCCGGTCCGCGCCGATCACCGCCAGCCTGCCGTGCCGCGGCGGGATTCGCTTCGCGCGCAGCGCTGTTACGGCCGCGGCGGCCGCTGTCGCGGTGAGCGCGTCGGTTTCGGAGATCACCAAGCGCCCACGGGCGGCAGCGGTGATCGACTGCACGGCAACGGATTTCTGCGCGTCGAGTCCGATCAGGAAGACCGCTGTGATGTGTCGAGGGAGTTTCGCGATCCGCGCGGCGACCGAATGCGGCCGGCCCGTCGTGCACGGGACGGCCGAGCCGCGCAGCACCGTGCGATCGGTGAGCAGCGCGGCATAGTCCTCCATGGCCGTCCAACACGAGTTGTTGGTTCGATTGGCGCGGCTGCCCCAGACCGCGACCACCGCGGCACCCATGTCTCTCGAGGCGGGTCTCCCACGATTGGCCGCGGTGTTCCCTTGACCGGAATCGATATGGCTGGTCACTCGCAGTGCCTCACTCTCATGGGCTCGAGCGGACGTAATGTTTGATCTTGGAAAATTCGCAATCAGTGGCAATACCGACGTGATCGGCTCACGACAGGGCTCAGGCCCGGCCGTGACGTCGCTCGTAGGCCTCGCGGTCGGAAGCGGCACGCTGGCGTTCGCGTTGATCGGCCAGTGCCGGATCGAGGCCGTGTTTGGCGAGGCGGGCGCGGCGGTAGACGTACATGAGGGCGGCGGTGAAGTAGATCAGTGGCAGGTAGAGCAGTGCCATCATGGCCAGGCCCATCCAGAGCGGTCCGGGGATGAGCAGGAACAGGCACAAGGGAGGAATGATCGGGATCAGGATGCGCAGCAGGTAGCGGCGGGCCGCGCCAGGGCCGGTGAGGTCGTTGATCACCCAGTCGGACATGGACGGCGGTAGGGTGCCGCCGCTGATGTACCGGATGCGCTGTGCGAGTGTCGGTGTCGTACGTTCGGTCATGGTCAGGGTGCTTTCACGGGGTCGGGCAGGTAGCAGCGAGCACGGGCGATGGCGTCCGGCGTGCGCGCGAAGATGCTGCTGTCACCGCCGACCGGCAGGGCGCCGATCGCGCCGAGGCAGCGGCGGTGGTCGTCGCGCAGGCCGGACATGAGGACCGCGATACCGTGGTGCTCTAGTTTCCCGATGGCGTCCTTGAGTACCAGTGCGCCGGTGGTGTCGAGGGCGGTGACGTGGGACATGCGCAGAATGACCACGTGCACGTCGGATACCTCGGCGAGTTCGAGCAGGAACCGGTGGGCGGCTGCGAAGAACAGCGGACCGTCGATGCGATAGGCCACGATGTGGTCGTGGAGCAGGTCGTGTTCGGCGGCCAGATGATCGGTGTCGTCGGCCGGGATGTCCAGCGGAAGTCGTCGCAGCCGGGCCTCTTTCGCGACCGAGCGCAGTGCCAGCAGCACCGCGATGCCGACGCCGACGGCGACCGCGGTCACCAGGTCCAGCGCGACCGTGACCAGGAAGGTCACCGCCATGATGGCGGCATCGCCCTTCGAGGCGCGAGCGATGGCCGCCAGCGACGCGGTCTCCACCATCCGCACGGTGGTCGCCAGCAGGACGCCCGCGAGCGCGGCCAAGGGGATATCGGCGACCAGTGGAGCGGCGAGGTAGATGATCGCGGTCAGCACGGCCGCGTGGGTGAGCGCCGCGAGCCGGGTGCGTGCGCCGGAGCGCACGTTGACCGCGGTGCGGGCGATGGCGCCGGTGGCCGGGACGCCGCCGAACAGGGGTGCGGCGATATTTGCCAGCCCTTGTCCGAACAGTTCGCGGTTCGGGTCGTGGCGGGTGCCGACGGCCATGCCGTCGGCGGCGGTCGCCGAGAGCAACGACTCCAGCGCCGCGAGGGCGGCCACCGCCAGCGCGGGCGCGATCAGCGTGCCCAGCTGGTCCAGATGCACGAATCCGAGTGTGGGAGCCTGCAATCCGGCCGGGACCGATCCGATGGGTGTGAGATCGAGATCGAACATTTTGGCGGCGACGGTGGCGATCACCACCGCTATCAGCGCGAACGGCAGTTTGGGCAGGTACCGGCCGCCGATCAGTACGATCGCCGCCACGATCAGCGCGGTCGCGAGCGTCACGTGGTGCGGCTGTGCGGCATAGTGGCGTACCGCGTCGAACGCGGACTGCCACACCTTCTCGCCGTGCGCGTGGGCGATGCCGAGGGCGGAGGGGAACTGCTGCAGGGCTATGACGACCGCGATTCCGGCGGTGAAGCCCTCGATCACCGGGGCGGGCATGTAGCGCACCGCGCGCCCGACCCCGGCGACCGCGAGCACCACCAGCACGATGCCGGCCAGCAGCCCCACGGCCAGCACCCCACTCGCGCCGTGCTGGTGGAAGATCGGCACCAGAACCACCGTCATGGCCCCGGTCGGCCCGGACACCTGGAAGCGGGAGCCACCGAACACCGCGGCCACCACGCCCGCCACGATCGCCGTCGCGATACCGGCCGCCGCGCCGAGGCCGGAGCTGATGCCGAAGCCCAGCGCCAGCGGCAATGCCACCAGCGCGACGATCAATCCGGACAACAGGTCGGCACCGGGGGAGCGGACCGCCGGTCTCCAATCCGACCAGGTCGGCAGCAGAGCCCTCACGATCAGCGCGCCCCGGCGGTGTCCGTCGAACGTTCCTCGGCGAGACGGGTTTTCAGCGCGGCGAGCTGTTCGCGTAGCTGTTCGGGCAGTCGGTTGCCGCCGATGGTGGCGTACCACTCGTCAATCGAACCGATTTCGTTCACCCACTCGTCGACATTCACCGCGAGCGCGGCGGCGGTGAGGTCACGCTGCGCGTCGGTCATACCGTTCAGATCCAGCGCGTCCGGGGCCGGCACATACCCGATCGGGGTTTCGACGGCCTCGGACGCACCGTCCAGGCGCTCCAGGGCCCACTTCAGCACGCGCACGTTGTCGCCGAAGCCGGGCCACAGGAATTTCCCGTCGGCGCTGCGCCGGAACCAGTT